>NZ_BAAGZJ010000001.1:0-211807 GCF_054778635.1 Nocardiopsis nanhaiensis | reverse complement strand
CAGCACCTCACCCGCCGCCCCCAGGGGCACGTCCCGGTTAAAGAAGGCGGTGGTCTCGTCCCGGGCAGCGGCCACCGCGGTATCCACCGGGGTGTGCCCGGTGGGGGTGGGTGCTTCAGGAGAGATCACCATTCTTCTATTATAAACGAAACAACCAGGAAAAGGGAGTGTTGCCGACGTTAACTTCGGAAGTGATTCCGCCGAGTTGCCCAAGACCCCCTTTCCGGTCGCCCTTTTTTCGTCGCCCGAAATGGCCTTTATTTCCCCACCCTGCTTGGTGTTTATTTCCACCGGGAATTCCAGGTCACCAATAGGAGGTGATCGACGGCCGAGGGTGAAGACAGGGGCAAGATCATCGGGGAAAAGGCAGCCGAAAGGGGTTCGCCGCACACATGGACCAGCCGCGACACCCGACCCGGCAACGCACCGGCGCAGGGGCAGGCACCGGCCGGAGGCCGCCGTGGTTCGCAGCAGAGCATGACCGGCCGCGACACCCCCAACCGTCAACGCTCCGGCGGAGTGGCGACTGACGGCCGCCAGGCCGTGCTTGTGCCGTAGGGCCCCTTCGGGCCCCGAAGGGGCCACCGCTACCCCGACCACACGCCCCCCGTTTCCTGATAGCCGCCAACCCGCCGTCGTAGCGAAGCGGGTCAAGGTGGAGCGCCACTGACGCGCGAAGCGCTCGATGGCGACGACCTTGACGCGCGCAGCGGAGACGGCCACCATCAAGCGGCAGGAAACGGGGAAACCCGCACCCAACAGCAAACCCCCACCCACCGGTACTGCCGCGGCCCCCAGATACCGGTCGGCCTCGAAACCCGGTGCGCTCCATCGGCAGGAGGAGTCAGACCATGATCGGGATCCCGGTACCCGGCACCGCGTACCGAGTACCGGTGGAAACTGCGTCGAGGCCGCACAACACCTCAAGACAACTCAATTCCCCAGGCGAGCTCAATTCCCCAGGACACCACAGCGCCGGGTCTCCGACTCTTCACCGGTTGTCGGACGACCTGTGGTGGTTCCAGAGGGTGACGTGCACGGCGGGGCGGAAGCGGCCACGGTGGACTCCGGATCCGCGCAGCATGGCCTGGGTCGCGCGCGGGGTGGTGACGAAGCGGAGGAATTCGGCGATCACTCCGGTCTCGTCCCTGTGGTCGGCGGCCATGGTCGCCGACCAGGATCCTTCGGTGCGCACCGGTGCCCCCACCGGGGTGACCAGATCACCCGACGAGAGGCCCTGGGATGCGACGAACCCCAGCGCCAGCCCCACCCCTTCACCCTGCTTGACGCCCTCCATGGCGGCCGCGTGGCTCTGGTAGACCCGTTGGTTCTCCTCGGGCACGTTGAAACGGCGCAAGATTGCGGGGACCAGCCCCGTCCTGTCCATGGCGGACGGCCCCAGAAGCCAGTGCTGGCGGCGCAGCAGGGCAAGGTCCGTCCGGGCCCCGGCGAGGGGGTGCCCGGACCCCAGGACGGTTACTATCTGGTATTTGAGGATGGGCCGAGCGGCCAAACGGATGCTGCCGCCGTCGTCCGGAGCCGGGCCGATGGCCACGTCGGCCGCGCGTTCTCTCAGCAGGCCCTCGAACCGGCCCGTGTTGTGCACGCTCAACTCAACCTTCAGATCGTCGGCGCGCGCTATGAAGTGTTCCATGAGCCCCGGGGCCGCGTATTCGGCGAACAGGCTGGATGTGGCGATACGCAGCGGACGGCTACCCTTGCCCGCCTGGGTGACCTCACGCATGGTGCGGTCCTGGAGGCCGAGCATTTCGCTGGCCCGCTCAGCGAGACGCAGGCCGCCGGGGGTGAAGGTCAGCCCGGCGGCGGAGCTGACGAACAGCCGGTCACCGAAAGTCTTGCGGAGCTTGCCGATGTGCAGGGAGACCGCGGCTTCGGAGACATGGATCTCGCTTGCGGCCCGTTTGACGGAGCCGAGGCGGGCGACCGCGGAGTACGCGCGCAGCTGTGCGGGGGTCATCGGCACACCCCGGCGCCCGCAGCAAGAGCCGGGCCGGTGCGTTCTGGGCGGGTGCCGTGCCGGTCCGAATACTCCAAAACCCCCGGAACCAGGCACTCACGTGGGTTCCGGAGCCGCGCGGTGGTCATGGCGACAACCCCTCAGAGGTGGTCTGAGCCATATTAGTTGGGCTTGTAGACGCCTACAACAGGCAGCTTCGTGCCGCCCGTGTTCCTACCGGCGGTCTCCACCCGCGTTCATACTCCACACACGCACCCGAACTCGCCCGTACTCAAGCCCCCGAGGCCTGTCGCGGCGTCTCGGGGTGGTTCCAGAGGGTGACATGCGTGCCCGAGCGGAGGCGCCCACGGTGTACACCCGACCCCCGCAGCATGGTCTGGGTGGCGCGCGGGGTGGTGGCGAAGCGGAGGAACTCGGCGGCGACCCCGGCCTCGCCTCGATCGGTGAGGGTGGTCGCGGCCCAGGAACCTCCGGTGCGCACGGGCGGCCCGCAGGGTGTGACCAAACGCCCCGCGGCGAGGTCGTGGGCGACGGCGAATCCCAATCCCAGGCCGACCCCGGCACCCTTCTTGACCTCTTCGAGCGCGGCGGCGTGGCTCTGGAAGACGCGCTGACGTGATTCCGGAATGCGGAAGCGGCGCAGAACGGCGGGGACCAGCCCGGTACGGTCCAGCACCGAGGGACCCAGCAGCCAAGTGTGTTCGCGGAGCCGCGGGGAATCCACCCGCCCCTTGGCGAGGGGGTGGTCGGCGCCGACGACGGTGAGCAGCTGGTATCTGAGGATGCTCCACGATTCCACCTGAGCCTCCTCTGGCGGGCACGCCGACGGCCCCTCCGTCGGGGCGGGGCCGACGGCCACGTCGATCGCGCGGTCGCGCAGCAGCTCCTCGAACCGGCCGGGGCTGTGCACGCTCAGTTCGACGTCGAGGTCGTCGGCACGGCCCACGAACAGCTCGATCAGCCCGGGCGCGGCGTACTCGACGAACATGCTGGAGGCAGCGATCCGCAGCAGTCGGGTGCCGGTGCCCGCCTGGCTGACCTCGCGCAGGGTGCGGTCCTGAAGCCCCAGCAGTTCGGCGGCACGGCCTGCCAAGCGAAGGCCTCCCGGGGTGAAGGCCAGGCCCGCCGCGGTACGGGAGAAGAGCCGGTCGTCGAAGAGCTTGCGGAGTTTGCCGATGTGCAGGGAGACGGCGGCCTCGGTGACGTCCAGTTCCAGGGCGGCCCGTTTCACTGAGCCGAGGCGTACGACGGTGGAGAACGCCCTCAGTTGGGTGGGGGTCACCGGCCGCCCCCTGCGGGGAAGAACGCGCGGGGGTGTTCCAGGGGGCGGCCCGTGATGGGGATGCGGTTATTCGGTTGGACCGGAACGGCCGGGGGCAGGGCCGATGGGGGCGTCCGGCACCGGGGGGAGAGCATGTCGGCCTTTCGGACAAGGTGTGCTGGGGGTCAAGCTAGGTGAAGCCTCACCACACCCACAAGGGACCTTTGCCCCGAAAGGAACAAAGATCCCACAGTGCCCAACGTCCGCACGCCTCCCCCGGGCCTGGCAGCCGGCCCCCACCCCGACACGGCCCCACACTGCCCTAGTCCTTGGATGCGGTGGCGCCCCACCAGATGTTGACGTCGGAGTCGACCGCCCACCGGTCGATGTCGCGCAGCTCCTCCTCGGAGAACTCCGTGGAGTCCGCCGCCTTGAGGTTCTGCTCCAACTGCTCCGCGCTCGACGCCCCGACCAGAGCCGTAGTGACGGTGCGCGGCCCCTGGTCCCGCAGAACCCAGGAGATCGCCATCTGCGCCAGGGTCTGTCCGCGCTCGGCGGCGATCTGGTTGAGGGCCCGGGCACGGCCTAGGACCTCTTCGGTGAGCATGTTGTCGCGCCAGCTGGGCCGCCCCACCCCGGCCCGGGAGTCTGCGGGCACCCCACCGTCCAAGTACCGGGAGGTCAAAAGCCCTTGGGCCAGGGGTGAGAACGCGACCACGCCCATCCCCTCGTCCACGGCTGCTTCCAGTAGCCCGTCCTCCACCCAGCGGTTGAGCAAGGAGTAGGAGGACTGGTGCACGACCAGAGGCGTGCCGAGTTCGCGCATGATCGCCGCCGCCTTGCGGGTCAGCGACGGCCCGTAGGAGGAGATCCCCGCGTACAGGGCCCGCCCGGACACGACCGCGTGGTGGAGCGCCGTCATGGTCTCCTCAAGCGGTGTGTCCGGGTCGGGCCGGTGGCTGTAGAAGACGTCGACGTAGTCGAGCCCCATCCGCTTCAGGGAGCGGTCGAGCGAGGAGAGCAGGTACTTCCGGGAACCGCCCCGCAGGTGCGGCCCCGGTCCCATGACATACCCGGCCTTGGTGGTGATGACCAACTCGTCCCGGTACGGACCGAAGTCCTGCGCCAGGATCCGGCCGAAGTTCTCCTCGGCGCTTCCCGGGGGCGGACCGTAGTTATTGGCCAGGTCGAAGTGGAAGACGCCCAGGTCGAAGGCGCGGCGCAGGATCCGGCGCTGCCCCTCCAGATCCCGGTCACCGCCGAAGTTCTGCCACAGTCCCAGCGAAAGCCTCGGCAGCCTCAACCCGCTCCTACCGCAGACCCGGTACTCCAGCGGGTCGTACCGGTCCCCGCTCGCGACGTACGTACCCAAGCGCCCGCTCCCCTTCAGCCTTGTCTCCTACGTCCACGCCCGTGTGCCGTAGCCCGCTTAGCCACGGCCCGTGCCTCGTTACTCGTCGATGGTGAGTTCGCCCATGCGGTCCCAGCCCTCGCCCTCGACCTGGCGGCTGACGATCAGCGGGGTCTCCTTCAGCAGTGGCTTCATCGCGGCCAGACCGGCCTTGAAGTGGTCGCTGCCGACGTGGGCCTCAGCGGCGCCGTCCTTGAACGCCTCGACGAGCACGAACTCGTCGTCGCGCTCGACGCTGCGGGACCACTCGAACCACAGGTTGCCGGGCTCTGCCCGGGTGGCCGCGGTGAAGTCGGCGACCTCGTCGAGGAATCCGTCCACGGCTTCGGGCTTCACCCGGAACTTGACGACGATCAGGATCATCGCGCATCTCCTTCGCTCTGTGCCACGGGGCACGCGATCGTGCCGTGCCCCTCGGCTCCCCACTCTTCCAGAGCTCGCGCGCCCGAAACCCCGACAGGCCGTGCGGCCGGGTGTTCATCACCTCACCCGCAGGCGTTACCAAGACCGCACCGGCCGCCTCGGGCCGACTGCTGGACAGCCGAACAGGACCGCGGAGCCATCGAGGCCCCGCGGCCAGATCAGGATGGACCGACTGCGGCTCAGGCGCCGCCGAGGGTGGTGCCCGGGACGCGGGTGGCGAGCCATTCGCCGTCGGAGCCCTCGCGCACCTCCATGACCTCGCGGTCCTCAGCGGCGGTGATCAGTTCGACGTTGCCGATGAGGGTCTCGCCGTCCAGGTCGGTGCTGACGGTGACGTCGCCGACCTCGATGTCCTCGGCGCCTTCCAGGTTCTCGACGTAGTCGGGGAAGGCCTCGACGCAGTCCCCAGCTTCGCTCTGGGCGGCGATCGCGGACTGGGCTCCGTCGTCGACGAAGGCGCAGCCCGCCTCGCCGTCCGCGGCGGCCAGCGCGGCGACGAAGCCGTCGGCCACTGTCTGGGCACCGTCGACGGCCTCGTCCTCGCCTGGTTCGGCGGCGGCTTCTCCTGCCGCGGTGTCGTCCTGGGGGGTTTCGTCCTCGCCGCTTCCGCAGGCGGTCAGCGCGAGGGCCAAGGGGAGGGAACACAGGAGGATGCGTCGCATGGGGGGTGCCTTCCAAGAGCGGGTTGGTCGGTCGACGGACTTGTCCGTGCCGCATCATTGTTACCGCATTCACCCGGTAGATGACCATGCGTGCCCCTGACCAGGGCAGCATCCACCTACACGGGGGCCGGGCTTGTCCGCGGGGTCGGGCTCTGGTGAGATGAACGAGAGTGACCGGGATCACGGTTCTTTCATCTGGCGCACAGAGCACGCGCGGGCGTGCTTCGAAACGAGCGGCCCAGCCGCGCGTCCGCGCCGGAGGTGAGCATGACGTACCGACTACGGGAGGGCGCCCGCGACGCCCTCTTCACGGATCTTCCACCGAGCCTGGGGAGCAGGCTCCGGCCCTTGGTCCCCCAACTCGCAGAGGAGGCCGTCGACGGGATCCTGCAGCGCGCCGAGGCCCACGCGCTCCCCATGGAACCGGCTCAGGCCGAGTCGATCCGGCACGCGATCGGCACCGCGGTGCACACCTTCCTCGACCGGATCGAGGGCGGCTCGGCGGCCGGGCGAACTGGGTCCATCACCGAGAACTTCCGCTCCTTCGGGGCTGGCGAGGCACGCCAGGGCCGTACGTTGGAGTGTCTGCACACGGGTATGCGCACGGCTGCGGCGGTGGCGTGGCGGCGGCTGGCCAGGGCCGACTCGATCGACCGGGACCAGATGGCCGCGCTCGGCGAAGCGATCTTCGCGTTCCAGGAGGAGATCTCCGCGGCCGCGGCCGAGGGCCACGCGCAGGTACGCGGGGCCGGGGTGGAGGCCCTGCGGCGCAGGCGGGCGAGGCTGCTGAAGGTGCTCTTGGCCGAGGCCGGGACCGAGCCCGAGGAGCGGACCCTGTCCACACTTGCCCGGTCCGCCCGGTGGCGGGTCCCTGAGCGGGTGGCGGTGGCTCTGCTGCACAAGGAGGTGTCGTTGGAGGTGGCCGCACCGACGGTGGCCGCACCGACGCTGCCCCCGGACGTGCTGGTGGACCTGGACCGCGGGGAACCCTGCGCGCTGGTGCCCGACCCGGAGGGCCCCGGGCGGCTCCGGTCGCTGGAGCGGTCGCTGCGCGGGTTCGGCGCCGTGCTGGGGCCGACGGTGCCTCTGGCGGAGACCCCGCGGTCGCTGTCCCGCGCACGGGAGCTGTCGGAACTGGTGCGGTCGGGTGCCGTCTCCGGTTCGGGCGTGCTGCGGTGGGGCGACCACCTGTTCGACCTGTTGCTGTCCCGGGACACCGGCCTGGTGGCGGAGCTGGCGCGGGCCCGGCTGGCCCCGCTGGACGGGATGCGGCTACCGCAGCGGGAGCGGATGGCGGACACGCTGTTGGCGTGGTTGGAGTCCGGGTTCAACGCCAACGAGGCCGCCGAACGGCTGCGCATCCATCCGCAGACCGTCCGGTACCGGATGCGGCAGTTGGAGGAGCTGTTCGGGTCGCGGCTGCGGAACCCGGGTGAGCGGTTCGAGTTGGAGCTGGTGCTGCGGGCGCGCGCGATCCTGGGCGCCACCGGCCCGGGGTGACGCTGCCGGAAACCGGGAGCATACCGAACGGTCGGGATGTTCCCCGCGCACCGGTACGCGGGGAACATCCCTGAGGTGGGGCCCGGATCAGATCACGGCCTGATCAGCGCCGGGGGGCCAGCGAACGGACCACCGTTGCGGGGTCCAGGGAGGGCGGGGCGATCGGGGCGATCACCGGGGTGGTCACACCCGCGTCCTTGTAGGCCTGGATCCGCTCCCGGCAGTACTCCGCGGGACCGTGCACGATCAGCTCGTCCACGACCGAGTCGGGGATCGCGGCGAGCGCGCCCTTGCGGTCGCCCTCCTCCCACGCCGTCCACATGGGGCGGAGCTCCTCGCGGCCCAGCCACTCGTGGAAGGCGCGGTAGACGGGCACGTTCAGGTAGGCGGAGATCGCCCACCGGCCGATATCCCGAGCGGTCTCGGCGTCGGTGTCCGGGATGGTGAAGATCCGGGCGACGATCTCTTTCTCCTCCCCGAACTCCCGAACGATAGGCGCGACGGTGCGCACGTCCTCCGAGGAGAGCCAGTTGATGATGGCGCCGTCGCCCTCGCGTCCGGCCAGGCGGAGCATGCCTTGGCGCAGGGCCGCCACCAGCACGGGCGGCTGCTGCGGGGGAACCGCGCCGAGCGTGAACCCCTTCACCGAGAACGTGTCGTAGTCGGCCTTGACCTTCTGTCCGGTCAGCGCCTCCCGCAGGAAGCGCACGGTGTCTCGGACCTTCTTGAAGGGCTCCTCGAAGGGGATGGCGTTCCAGCGCTCCACGATGACGTTCGAGGAGGTACCCACACCCAGTGCGAAGCGGCCCGGCGCGGCAGCAGCCATCGTGGCGGCGCTCATCGCCAGGGTCGCGGGCCCTCGCGTGTAGGCGGGCACGATCGCGGTTCCCAGGCGCAGCTGGGGAGCCCACACGCTGGCCAGGGCCAGGGGTGTGAACGCGTCGGTGCCATTGGCCTCGGCCGACCACGCGTCTGTGTATCCGAGGTCGGGCAGCTCCTCGAAGAGGGATCGCTGGTCGGCCAGGGGAATGCCCTCGAAGGGGGCGGTGATGCCCCAGCGGTCGGTCATGGCGGCTCCTGTCAGTGGACCGGTCGTTCGAACCGAACCCGGTTCGTGTTCGGTGTTGGCACGACGGTACCCGGCACCCCGTACGCGCAGTGGACCGAGTCCACCCCTTCATGCCTTCCGACGCGTATGTTCGGGGGCAGGGCCCGTGAGCCGCGGGCCGGTACGGACATCCACGAGAACGAAGGAGGCCATCGCCGTGGCCATGCCACCCTCCCCCTACGACTTCCTGCCCCAGGTCGCATCGTTCACCGTCACCAGCGACGACGTGACGGACGGGCAGACCCTGCCCAACGCCCAGGTGAGCGGGATGATGGGCGCCGGAGGCGAGGACGTCTCCCCGCACCTGTCCTGGAGCGGGTTCCCCCAGGGGACCCAGAGCTTCGCCGTCACGTGCTTCGACCCGGACGCTCCCACGGCGAGCGGGTTCTGGCACTGGGCGGTCTGCGACATCCCCGCCGACGTCACCGAGCTCGCGGCCGACGCCGGGAACGGCTCCGGCCTACCGGAACAGGCCGTCACGCTCCGCAACGACGCCGGGGGCCACCGCTATATCGGCGCCGCTCCGCCCGCCGGGCACGGACCGCACCGGTACTTCTACGTGGTGCACGCGGTGGACGTCCCGAGCCTGGGAATCGACAGTTCCGGAAGCCCCGCATTCCTGGGATTCAACCTGTTCTCGCACGCGATCGGCCGGGCCGCCATCACGCCGACGTACGAGCAGAAGTAGGTCCGCCCGGCGGCCTCCGGAGGGCGGGTGCGGCGCTCGGCGCCGCACCCGCCCTCTGCCCTTTCCTCCCGGGGCCGATGGGTACACGCGCGAGAGGCCCATCTGGTTCACTTTGCAACCGCAATCGGCCATACCGACCATGAACGGCACTCACCCGTCTAGGCTCGTTTCATCGCCCGGACCACTCGGAACAAGCCTGGAAGGGTCAGCCGGTGCCACAGCAGTCTTCGACGATGCCGACCGTCGTGGTCACGACAGCGGGGTCAGCTCCGACACCCGGTACCATCCTCCACCTGCGGGAACACGGCTTCCGGGTGGTGGCCACGGACGTGGACCCCGCCGCACCGGGCCTGTATCTGGCTGACCGCGGTTATCTGGTCCCGCCGGGGGACAGCGAGGCCTTCCTGCCCAGGATGCGCGCCCTGTGCACCGAGGAGGAGGCGGTCGCCGTCGTCCCGCTCGTGGACGAGGAGCTGGTCCGGGTCAGTGAGTTGGCCAAGGACGGCGTCACCGTGCTGTTGCCACAGCTGGACTTCGTCACCACCTGCCTGGACAAATACGTGCTCATGCAGCAGCTGGAGGACATCGGGGTGGGGGTGCCCCGTACCTGGCTCGCTTCGGAGTGGCCCACCAACGCCGCCGACTCCTCTCCCGACGGGCTCGTCGTCAAGCCGCGCAGCGGGCGGGGCAGCCGAGGCGTCATGGTCATCGACTCCGCCCGCGACATGGCCCGGGTGGTCTCCGAGAGCGGTTACGCGGCCGACGAGCTGATCGTGCAGGAACGCATCAGCGGCCCCGAGTACACGGTCTCGGTGGTGGTCTGGCGCGACGGCGACGTGCAGGCCGTCGTCCCCAAGGAGGTCCTGCTCAAGCAGGGCGTCACGAAGTACGCCGTCACCCGCCGCAACCAAGAGGTCATCCGCACCTGCAAGGCGATCCAGAGCGCCCTGCGCGCGGACGGCCCCTTCAACGTCCAGCTGTGCCTGGACGAGCAGGGGCGGCCCAGGGTCTTCGAGATCAACCCCAGGTTCTCGTCCACCGCGGCGCTCACCGTGGCCTCGGGGGTGGATGAGATCGCCGGACTGCTGGACCAGGCGGTGCGCGGCGGCCCGCGCTTGACCGACGAGTGGGACGAGGGCCTGTCGATGGTGCGGCGGTGGACGGACGAGTTCCTGAGCGAGAAGCAGTTCGACTCGCACGGGATCTCCCCCGCACCGGCCCCCACGACACACGGTGAGGGCTTCGCTCTGCCCGGTGCGGTGGCTACCGGCGGGCAGTCCCCGGTCATTCCGGTGCGTGCGCGATGAGCGGTGACCACCCGCTCTCGCAAGCAGTGGCGGGGGCGGTCGTCGAGGTCGGCGAACTGCTGCGCGACTGGCGCTCGGACCCGTCGGTGCACAGCGGGGTCTGGGAGGGAAGCCAGTTCAAGGCGGAGGCCGACGCGATGGCGCACCGGGCGCTGTCCCAGCGGCTTGCCTCGATCGACGGCGAGATCCCGGTGGTGAGCGAGGAGGACCCGGACTCCCTGGCTCGGGCACGGCCACCCCGGTACTGGCTGATCGACCCGATCGACGGGACCGCCAGCTACGTGCACGGGTTCGACGGGTACGTCACGCAGGCGGCACTGGTCATCGGCGAGCTTCCCGAGGTCGCGGCGGTGTTCGCCCCGGAGTCCGGAGTCCTGTACACGGCCGTGCGCGGGCAGGGCGCCCGGCGGAACGGGAGGCTGCTACCAGTGCACGCGCCCTCGCCGGCCGGGCACGGGGTGCTCACCGACAACACCCCCGATCCCACCGGCATCGCACGACGGGTCTACGACCACTTCGGCTACGGCGAGTACCTGGAGAGCGGTAGCATCTCGCTCAAGCTGTGCCGGATCGCTGAGGGTGACGCGCACCTGTTCGTGAAGGACGTTCCGGTGCGTGACTGGGACGTCGCCGCGCCCGGCCTGATCCTGGCCGAGACCGGCGGTCTGGTAACCCGTCTGGACGGCTCGGACTTCGCCTATCGGGGACCCTACGAGCACACCGGGCTGGTGGGCGCGAGCGACCCGTCCACATGCCGCACCGTAGCCCACTGGATATCACTCTGACCTGCAATGATGCCGGGCTCCAGGGGGTGTCCCAGACGCGTCGGAAACCGACATCTGCGATCCCTTTCGCGCACCGATCACGGCACGTATCGTATGGTCACCAACTCGCGCCTTTGGGGGTGGGAAGTGGAGGCCCAACGTCTACCGCTGAACCAGATGCGCGCCTCGGACACCGAACGGGACCTGACGGTCGACCACCTCGCGGTGGCGTTCTCCGAGGGCCGTCTGGACCACGAGGAGTACGAGCGCAGAGTGGGTGCGGCGCTGAGTTCTGTCCGGGTCGGGGAGCTCAACTCGCTGACCGCGGACCTGCCCGTACCCGAGCACCGGATCCCACTACCCAGGCCGCCTGTCGGCCACAGACCGGGGCTGCGCCACTCGCACTCCTCCGAATCCGACTCCCAGGCCCTGCTCATGCCTTGGGACGAGTGGGGCGAGGAGTGGCGGTGGTGGTTGGGCGTGGCCGGGGCACTGACCGGCATCTGGGGTGCGGCCAGCGTGCTCGGCGGCCAGCTGGTGCCCTACTGGCCGCTGGTCCCCCTGGGCATCTGGGCCTCCGTGCTGCTGGCCTCTGCCATCTGGCCCTGCGAGAGCGAACCGCCCTGAGCTCCGTTCCGGGCCGAGCACGCTGGTCCCGGCATGGCTGGTCCCGCGGCCGGGTCCTGGGGCGCGGAAACGGGGCCGTAGGGGTCAGCCCACGGCGTGCAGCCAGCGTACGGGCGCCCCGTCGCCGGCGTAGCGAAAGGGCTCCAGCTCCTCGTCCCAGGCGCGGCCGGTGAGCCTGTCGAGTTCGGCGGCCAGCTCGACACCTTCAGCGGCTGCGGTGGCCACGGCCGCGCGCAGCCTGCCCTCGGGCACGAGGACCTCGCCCGCCGCGCTGGTGATCGCGGTGAACACACCGAGGGTGGGCGTGTAACTGTAGCGCGTGCCGTCGCATCCGGGTGACTCTTCCTCGGTCACCTCGAAGCGCAGGCGCTGCCACGCGTTCAACGCGGAGGCCACCGCCCCCGCGGTCCCCGGCTTCCCCTGCCAGTTGAGTTCGGCACGGTGGTGGCCGGGTGCCGCCGGTTGAGCGACCCAATCGAGTTTCACGGGTACGCCAACAACGCCCGCGACCGCCCACTCGACGTGTGGGCACAGCGCCGCGGGCGCGGAGTGGACGTACAAGACGCCACGTGCGGACACCGAACCTCCTGATACGAACGAGTGCGCTTCCCCGACGCCCTCGTATCACGAGAAGGTTGCATACCCGCCTGAATGCCTTTTGCCCCATTGTGCCCTAAGGGCACCCTGAGAACCATCTCGCACGCTGGTATTTTCCAGCGTTCCCCCTGCAACCCGAGTGATCAGGGATTACCGTGTGCCTCAGGCGCGACAGGGAGTCCGATCATAGTGGGGGCGGGTGTGACAGACCAGTCGCACGGGGACATCCATCATCCGGAAACACCTGAAGAGAAAGCCCATCCATGCAGTTCAGGTTATGTTTCCACCTCTTTTTTCCCGGTTCCGGCCACAACCGGCCCCCCGACCTCCCCTCGCACGGACGCCGAACTCGTGCTAGGCGCCTGCCATGGGAACGCCGACGCGTGGGCCGCCATCGTCGACCGCTATCTGGCCACAGTGAACCGTATCGCCCATTCGTACGGACTTACGCGACAGGACCGCGAGGACGCCGTCCAGACAGTCTGGCTCAGCCTCAACCAGCACCTGACCCGCCTCCACTCCCCGCACCAGCTCGCCGGCTGGCTGCGCCGGGCGACGCACACCGCCTGCGGCCGCCAACGTCGGCACCGTCAGCGCTTCCTGCCGGTCGACCCCCAGACCCTGGTCGGCTACGTCCACCAATGGGCCGACCCCGAGCACGAATACCTGGTCAAGGAACGCTACGCCGAACTGCACCGGGCGATCGACGGACTCACCGATCCGGTCGACCGCCGGGTCGCGCAGCACTACCTCGACGACGCACCGGGCGCCCCGCCGATCTCCCGTAGGACCACCCCCAACCAGAGGCGGCACCTGTTCCGCCAGCTCCGCCGCTCCCTCCGAGCCACCAGAGACCCGACCGAAAGGCGTGCGTGAACCGTGAAGAACGCTCCAGACAACGTCGACGACCCGACCGGGCGGTCGGCCGCGTTGGCTGCCTTCGACCGCTCCTTCGACGGTGCCGTCCTGGCCAGGACCGTCAGTGATGCACTCCCCTACCCCCCGCATGCGGCCCACCGTGCTCGGGACGGCGCCCCTCCGCGCACGCTCCGATTCGACATGGCCGATGTCCGCTTGGACATCCAGATCCACCCGCACGGCGCCCATCGTTGGCTCTGCGGCCTGGTGAGCGGCGAATTCGACCACGTCGACATCCTCGTGCGCCGCCCCACGGACTCACTGCGCCTGTTCGTCGCGGTCGACGGCCGGTTCCAGACGGCCGACCTCTCCACCGGGCCGCTGAGCCTGACCGTGGAACGCCCCGGCTATCCGGTCGCCGTCACCGACTGGTTCACCGTCTGAACCGGAGCCGTCGAGCAAGCGGCCCGACGCCTCCTGCCCTCCCCACCCGAGTCGGCTCGTGCGGGCACACCCGTATGGGATGCGACCCGAACCCGGTTTCGGTACGCATACCAAATCCTCGCCTCTCGCCCTCCTTCGTCCTGCTTCGCCCCGTTTCGCGACCGGCCGGTTGTCCACAGGTTGACCCGCGGGCCTCCCGCACGCTCACACCCGCTGCTATCACTGGAGATGACCGGCCCCACTGGCGAAAGGCAGCCGGACGTGCTCACCCCCGCAGCGCCCGACCCCATGCCCGAATCCACCCTTCAGGACGCCGAGAACACACCACCGAACACCGCACGCGAACCCCTCCTGGCCCGCGTCGCCCAAGGGGTGGAACTCGCCCGGCACGGCCGTTTCAAGGAGACCGTCGACATCCTGGACGACACTCGGCGGCGGCTGAGCGGACACCCCCTGGCCGAACTCGCGCCCGTGCTGCCCGGGGTCCTCACCGACCTCGGCCTGGCCCAGACCCTGTGCGGCCGCTTCTCCCAGGCGAAGGAGCACCTCCACGAGGCCAGGGCCCTGGCCGATGCGCGCCGCCTGCCCCTCCTGGGCCTGGTCGCACGGCAGAACCTGGGCTGCCTGGACCTGTACCAGGGCGACTCCGCCTCGGCCATCTCCACGTTCCACGAGCTCGCACACCTCCTACCGACCGAGCGGCAGGAGGCCCTGCGCGTGGACCTGGCCGAGGCGCTGCTCTCGGAAGGGCTCGTGGAGGAGGCCGGACGCACACTGGCCGAGGCTCCTTGGCAGGAGGCGCTGTACGGGACCGCCCGCACCCTGGTGGAGGCCAAGCTCCGGCTGTTGAACGGCGACCGCCGGGGCGCCCTCTACCTCTCCCGACGAATCCGTGGCCACTCCGCGCCGGGTTCGCTGTGGTACCGGTTGGCGGACCGGCTGGTACGGGTCTCACACTGGGCTTCCAGCGGCCGGACCCCGACTCAGCGTGCGCGCGCCACCCTCGACCTGCGTGCGCCGTCCGCCACCGCCTGCCAGCGCACCGGCACTCCCCACAAGGCCCTGAACTGCCTGGCCCAACGCGACGCACCCCAGCCGGGCCCGTGGTTGGCGGATGCCGCCCACGACCCCCAAGTGGTCCGGGCCGGGTTGGAGAAAGCCCTGCTCGCCGGAGACCCCGCAACCGCGCTGGAGTGGGCAGAGCTGGGGCGTACCTGGGCGGACGGGCTGGTACCGGGGCCGGGCACCTACCGCGACACCGCGGTCGAGGACCTGACCGGCCACTACCGCGGCGCCCTGCACGACGGCCCCGGGCCCACGGCCAGCGCCTACGCCCGGCGTTGGGAGTCCGCGCACTGGCGGGCCCTGCGCTCAGGGCCCCGGAGCCGACCGCACCGGTACCCGGGCCCCGTCCTGGAACCCCTCCTGTGCGCCTTGGCAGGTCGGGCGTTCGTCCACTACACCGCTGCGGGCACGGAGGCCGTGGCGTTGGTCGCGGTGGACGGCAGGGTGCAGGCCCGGCCGCTCGGGTCCCTGCTACGGGTCCGCCGCGTGCTGGCCCGGTTCACACACGAGCAGTCGGCCTCCACGGGCGGGGCCGGCTCGGAGGCGACCCGTAACGCCGCCGACGCTGCCTGCACGGCCCTGGTCAGGCCGATCCTGCCACTGGTCGGGGACCGGCCGCTGGTGGTGACCGGTGAGCCCTACCTCGGTGACCCGCCCTGGGGACTCCTCCCCTCGCTGCGCGGCCGACCGGTACACCTGGTGCCCACGGCCCGCTTCTGGGTGGAACGACCACCCGCCGAGCGCGATTGGAAGCGGGTTCTACTGGCCTCCGGGCCGGGTCCCACCGAGGCCCGTGCCGAAGTGGCGACGCTGGCCGGTCTGTATCCGGACGCACGGCTCCTGGAACGGGCACGCCGGGAACAGGTACTGGACGGGCTGGCAAGCACCGACCTCGCGCACTTGGCCGGGCACGGGCACGTGGGTGACCAGACGGCCATGCTCTCCCAGCTCGAACTGCACGACGGCCCGCTGCTCGCCTGCGACCTCGCGCGGCTGGAATCCGCTCCCGCCCTGGTCACCCTGTCCAGCTGCTGGGGCGGGCATGGCTACGGCGGGACGGTCGGCCGACCCCGCGGGTTCGTGGGTGCGCTGCTGGCCTTGGGCACCGGAACCGTGGTCGCCAGCCCGGTCCCGGTCGGGGACGCGGAGACCGGAACGGCCATGCGCGCATTCCACCGAGCGCTGACGGCGGGTGCCGATGTGTCCGAAGCGGTATCCGACCACCTCGGACACATCGGCTTCTGCTGCTACGGCGCTTGAGCCGTCCGTGGAACCGCCCTACCAGCCACGCTCACTCCATTCGGCGAGGTGGGGGCGCTCGGCGCCCAGGGTGGTGTCCTTACCGTGCCCGGGGTAGATCCAGGTGTCGTCCGGCAGAGCACCGAAAACGCGCTCCGACACGTCACCGAACAGGGTCCGGAAGTCCGCGTCGGACCAGGTCTTACCCACCCCGCCCGGGAAGAGGCTGTCGCCGGTGAACAGGTGGGTGTGGCCCTCGGGGTCGTCGTAGCGCAGGGCGATCGACCCGGGTGTGTGGCCGCGCAGGTGGATGACGGTGAGTACGCAGTCCCCGACGGCCACGGTGCCTCCGTGGGTGACGGGCTCGTCCACCGACACGGGCAGTTCGTCGGCGTCGTCGGGGTGGGCGACCGTGCGCGCACCGGTCTGGCCGACGATATCGGCCAGGGCCTGCCAGTGGTCCTGGTGGCGGTGGGTGGTGACCACTCGGGTCAGCCCGCCCACGCCGATCAGCTCCAGGATCCGGTCGGGTTCGGCCGCCGCGTCGATGAGGACCGCCTCACCCGTTGCCCGGCAACGAAGGAGGTAGGCGTTGTTGTCCATCGGGCCCACGGCCAACTTGGTGATCGTCAGGTTCGATAGTTGTCGCAGGTCGGCGGGGCCGCCGACCCTGGTATCTCCGGAGTAGCTCACCCGACCATTGTGGCCTGTCCTGAGGAGCGTGCGAACCCGGGTCGCGCACCTTTGCGGATTTCCGGTCCGCCGAGCACACGGAAAGCCTGTGCGGCCGGGCACCCGGCCACGCCGATGCCCGGCCTTCTGACAAGGAAGGTTCTGCCGCTCAGCGTGTCGAATTCACAGGGCAGCGGCTACTGGGCCCAGCGGGGCGGGCGCTTCTCGAAGAACGCCACACGTCCCTCAGCGGCGTCCTCTCCGGCGAAGAACTCGGCGGAGAGTTCACCCATGCGGGTGAAGGACTCGGCTCGCCGGTCCGGTGCTGCCGACGCACCGCCTCCGAGTTCACCCAGAAGCTCCTTGGTGCGCGAAAGCGCGCGGGGGGCCGAAGCCCGCAACCCTTGGAGAACGGCGTCCACGGCCTGGCCCACCTCGCGGTCCGGCACCGCCTGGGTGATGAGACCGGCCTTGGCGGCAGCGGTGGCGTCGAAGAGCTCACCGGTAAGGAAGTAGCGGCTGAGCGGGCGCGAGTGCATCCGGGCCGCGACCGGGACGGAGATGATCGCGGGCACCACGCCGATGCGTACCTCGGTGAAGGCGAAGGTCGCGCTCTTGGGGGCGAGAACGATGTCCGCGGCGGCCACCAGGCCGATTCCGCCCGCCCGAGCGGCGCCGTTGAGCACCGCGATCACCGGTTTGGGGCCGCCCATGATCTGCTCGAAGATCTCCGGAAGCTCCGGTGCGGGTTCGACCGGAGTGCCCGCTAGAGCGGCACCGATCTCCTTGAGGTCGGCACCGGCACAGAACACCGGGCCAGCGCCGGTGAGGACGACACCGCGGACCTCGTCATCGGTCATGGCCTTGGTGAGGGCGTCGGAGAGTTCGGTGCGCAGACGTGCCGAGAGCGCGTTGCGGTTGCGGGGGGAATCGAGGGTGATCGTGGCGATGGCACGGTCGACGCTCAACCGCACGAGGGGCGCGTCGTCCGATGGGGACGGGGACGTCGGGTGCTGCGTCATCGAAGACTGCCTTTCACCGTTGAACACGCGGGCACGCTTGTGTTACGTGGACCACACGCTAGCGTCCGCACCCCTCCGGGACCCACCCGCCCCTACGGTTCGCTCGGGTCAGCTCTCTTGGGGCCGGTGTGACGTGGCCGAGAACACGCTCGGGGCCGGGGGCGCCCTCGCCCCCGGCCCCGGCCCCGGCACCGTTCCGGCCGTGTCCACGGCCGGAACCGACGGCTCAGCGGCGCGTGGTGGCCACCGACAGCGCGTCATGGAAGTGCATCATCGCGGTGACCGCCTCAGTCCCGTCGGCCGCCTCACTGACCCTCAGTGTGAGGGGTTCGGCGGTGATCGCACCTGTGTAGCCGTGGTCGAGCTCGCAGCTCTCGTCGGCGCAGGAGGCGGGCTCCAAGTCGATGTGGGCGACCGCACCCCAGTTCACCGACAGGTTCACGCTGAGCATGAGCTCGCTGGGCAGGCTGCCCGGCTTGTACTGGGCCGGGTTCGGCACGACCCGGGTCAGCGCCACCGACTGGATGTTGCCCAGCTGGATGCTGTCGGTCGTGGTGGAGGCGTGCGAGGTCCCGCTCGGCTCGGTGGGCGGATGCTCATCGGTGTGGCACACGACGAGCCGGGTCGCGGTCAGCAGCATGACGGTGATGTGCCGCCGCATCTCCATGGCCGGGTCGAAGGTCGCCTCGTGGTGCACGATGAACGCCTCGGCGTCCTCATCGCCCAGGGTGGTCGCGACGGCGTCGATGACCAGAGGCGGGTAGTAGCCGCTCCGCTCGATCTCCATGCGCCAGTCCGTGGGCACGGCACGTGTTTTCCTCATACCTCTATCCTGCCTCCTCCCAGTGACACTTCGCGACCGTCCACCGAAACGAGAGGCCCACTCCCTGATCAGAACGTCACCCCGCGCAGTCGGCGGGGCCCCGCGTCGGGCCGCACGTCAGGGGCCTCCCGCAGCCACATGCGAGCGCCCAGGACGTGGGCGCCGGTGGCGTTGACGAGCACGGGATCCAGGTCCACGTAACCGATCTCGGGAAAGGCCTCGACCAGGCGGGAGACCCGGATGAGCAGCTCCTCCAGGGCCTCGACGTTGGGCTGTTCGGCCAGCGAGGTCGCCCCCGCAGGTAGGCCGAACAGCAGCGGAGCGGCCCGGACCGCGTGGATGAGGTCCGCGGCGTCCATGTCGGTCAGCGGGGCCAGGCGGAACGACCGGTCGTCGAGCAGTTCGGCCGTGACGTCCGCCAAACCGAAGGAGATGACCGAGCCGAAGGACTGGTTGTCGCCCGCACGCACCACCGTGGGCACACCGGGCGCCGCCATGCGCTGCACGACCAGCTCCGCCTCTCCGCCGAAGCGGTCGAGCAGGGAGACATAGGCGCTGCGCACGTCCTCGGGGGTACGCAGGTCGGCGCGGACGAACGTGCCACCCGCCCGTACCCGCAGGTCGGGTGCGTCGGCTTTGACCACCGCGGGGTAGCCGAGCTCGCCGGCTGCGACCACGGCCTCCTCCGCGGACTCGACCTTGATGTCCGGGTAAGCGGCGATACCGTAGCAGGCGAGCAGGTCACGGGCGTCGGCGTCGGAGACCGCCGTATCCTCGTCGTAGCGGCGCTCGCCGCCGAACCAGGCGATGTCCTCCTCGGCCGGGCTGTCCTTCTTGAGCGCCCGGGCGATGGTGGCCCGGGCCCGCGCGCGGTCGATGTCGGGCAGCTCCGGGTGGCGTCCGGGCTTGCGATTGCGCCACTGGGCGTACCGGGTGGAGTGGGCCAGGGCGCGCACGGCGTCCTCGGGCGAGGGGTAGGACGGCACCGAGGAGTTGAGCGTCTCTCCGCGGTCGCCGATGTGCCGGAGTTCCTCCGGGATGCCCTGGCGCGCCAGGTAGGTGGTGACGATGGGCTTGTCGGAGTCCAGGGAGCGGGCGCGCAGGACCCGGGCGACGTCGTCGCCGATCGGGTGCAGGGCCGGGACGAAGACCACCACGACCGAGTGCACGTCGTCGGCGGCCAGTGCGGCTTGGATGGCGGTGTCGAAGTCCTCGGCGGTGGCCTGCGGACCCAGATTGACCGGGTCGTGGGGCTTGAGCCCCTGGCGCACGGCGGCATCCTTGACCAGGAGTTCCAGGGAGTCGGAGTTGCCGATGATGCCCACGCGCGGCCCCTCGGGCAGCGGCTGGTAGGCGAATACCTGGGCCGCGTCGAACATCTGGGTGATGTCGTCGACGCGGACCACCCCGGCCTGCTGGAACAGGGAGGTGACCGCGTAGTCGGGCAGGGACAGGCCCCCGGCGGCGTGCCCGGTGGGCGTGGTCTGCGCCGATCCGCCGCTGCGAACGGCCACGACCGGCTTCTGTTTGGCCAGGCGCCGTGCCAGTCGGGTGAACTTGCGCGGGTTGCCCAGGGACTCCAGGTACTGGAGCACGACCTGGGTGGCGGGGTCCTCCTGCCAGTACTGCATGAGGTCGTTGCCGGACACGTCCGCGCGGTTGCCCGCGGACACGAACGTGGACAGGCCCATCCCGCGCTCGGCCACTCGCTGGAGGATCGCCCGGCCCAGCGCACCGGACTGGGAGAAGAACCCGATGGGGCCCTGCGGCGGCAGGTCCGGGGACAGGGTGGCGTTCAGCAACACGGTGGGGTCGCTGTTGGCGATGCCCAGGCAGTTGGGGCCGACCACGCGCATACCGGCGGCGCGGGCGGTGCGCACCAGCTCGTCCTGGCGGGCACGACCTTCCGGGCCGACCTCGCCGAAGCCGGAGCTGACCACGATCAGACCGTGCACGCCCTTCTCGGCGCACTGTTCGACCACGTCGACGACCATGTCGGCCCGGACCGCGACCACGGCCAGGTCGACCTGGTCCGGGATGTCCAGGACGGACGGGTAGGCGCGCACTCCCACGACCGCTTTGGCCTCGGGGTGGACCGGGTAGACCGGGCCCTGGAACTCGCCGCCGAGCAGGTTGCGCAGGGCGGTCTGGCCGATGGTGTGCGCGGTACGGCTCGCGCCGATGACCGCCACGGACTCGGGGTAGAGCAGGCGGGCGATGGAGCGCGATTCGGCGCGCTGCTCACGGGCCCGCATGACCTCCTTGGAGTCGTCGGTGGGCTGCAGGTCCAGGGTGAGCCGGATGACGCCCTCGTCGAAGGTCTGTTGCGCGGTGTACCCGGCCTCCCGGAAGACGTTGATCATCCGCCGGTTCTCGGGCAGCACGTCGGCGATGAAGCGGCGCATCCCGCGTTCGCGGGCTGCCGCGCCGATGTGTTCCAGCATGACCGAGGCCAGGCCGCGTCCCTGGTGCCCGTCCTCCACGACGAAGGCCACCTCGGCCTCTTCCGGGGCGACCTTGTCGTAGCGCACCACGGAGACGAAGTCGTCGGAGATGGTGGCCACCAAGGCCACGCGGTCCTCGTAGTCGACCGTTGTGAAACGTTTGACGTCACGGTCGGAGAGCTTGGGGTAGGGCGCGAAGAACCGGTAGTAGATCGTCTCCGGAGAGAGCCTCGCGTGGAACTCGCGCAGCAGGTCGGCGTCGTCAGGGGTGATGGGGCGCAGGTGCGCGGTGCCGCCGTCGGTCAGAACGACGTCGGCTTCCCAGTGGTTCGGGTAGGACTGCACGCCTGTGAGACTAGACGACAATCGGCCGAATCCGGGGAAAGTCCATGCTCTGTCCCCGAAATCACCATCGGGAACCCCGCATTGGGGCCCCTTCCGGCGCGGCTCCGGGCTCAGCCCCCCTAGGCTCCGCGTACCCTTGTGCACAGGGCCTCCGGGTCCCGGCGGCCCCCTAACGACCGCGTGTCCGGGGTGCTGTCAGTTCGTTACCCGACACTGATTGTTGACCTGTTAACGTCGTTCGGGCACAGAATCTCAAACCCTCGGTGGTGGCTGGCGAAATGACTCGAGTGGTCGTGATCGGTGACCTGATGACCGATGCCGTCGCGCGCGCGTTCCACCCGTTGGCCCGCGGCAGCGACACCCCGGCATCAGTGGTCATGTACGGCGGGGGGTCCGGGGCGAACATAGCTTCGTGGCTGTCTGTCGAGGGTACCGACACGACGTTCGTCGGCCGCCGTGGCTCGGACATCACCGGGCGTACGCGCGAGATGGAGCTCATGGGCTACGGCCTGGACTCGCGCATGGTGATGGACCCCGAGCGCCCGACCGGTACCTGCGTCGTGATGATCACGCACCGGGGCGACCGGACGATGCTCAGCGACCCGGGCGCCAACGCACGTCTGCAGCCCGAGGACTTGCCCCGCGACGTGTTCGGCCCGGACGGTCACCTGCACGTGTCCGGCTACACCCTGATCAACGCCGACTCCCGCCGCGCGGCCCGGGTGGCTCTGCGCATGGCGCGGGAGAGCGGGATGTCGATCTCGGTGGACGGCGGTTCGCACGCGCCGCTGGAGCGCACGGGCGCGGAGGACTTCCTCGACTGGACGCAGGGTGCGCGGCTGATCTTCGTCAACGTGGACCAGGCCCGGGTGCTGACCGGCCGCGACGACCCCGAGGCCGCCGCGAAGGTTCTCACCGCATGGTTCCCCAACGTCGTCATCAAACTCGGCGAGGAGGGCGGGCTGTGGGCCTCCAAGACGCGCGAGGACTGCGTGACCGCCCCCGCCGAGCCGGTGGAGCCGTCCCCGGGTTCCGTGGGCGCGGGTGACGCGTTCATGGCCGGGTTCCTGCCCTCGTGGCTGGCCGGGCGCCACCCCAAGGAGGCGCTGGGTCGGGCCAGCCGACTGGCCGCCCGTGCCCTGCACCAGCCCGGCGCCCGACCGGACCTGGGCGAGGGCCAGCCCGTCCGCCGCGGTGCCCCGCGCGGACAGCGCATCCGCTAGCGGACCCGTTTCGGCCCGGGCCGCCTATCGGCACAGGGCCCCGGTTCGGCCCTGCCCGGCTCAGGTCCCGTCGGGGAAGTCGTAGCCGCCGTAGGATCCGTAGCCCGGGTCCGTCCCCAGCCCGGGTGGCGGCATGAGCGGGGCCAGCCCCGGGTGATTCCTGAGGTGGTCGTCCCCGTAGGCCAGGTGGATGATGGCGACGGCCAGCCAGGGAGCCGCCGGACCCTGCCAGCGCACCGGTTCGCCCTCTTCGAAGATCTCGACGAGCGACCAGTGGTCCAGGACCGGGTCGGCCTGGATGATGCCGCGGTGCCAGAAGGACAACCACCGGTGCCCCTGGACGCAGGCGATGACCCGCTGGTTGGTGAGGTAGGCCTGCACCCCTTGATGCTCGCGCCACTGCGCGGCGGCCATCGCCTGCGCACGGGAACGGGCGGAGGCGTTGCCGACCGCCTGGGCCGCGAGGCCGGTCGCGACGAAGAGCGGTGACCCGAAGTAGAAGCCGGAGGACTGCTGGTAGGTCACGTTCGTCCCGTAGTACCGGGAGTACTGCATGGACACCTCTGCGTGGGCGACCTCGCCCTGCTGCAGCCGGATCGGGATGAAGGGCAGGCGCGGCAGGGGCATACCGTCCAGCAGCGCATGTCGAAGCTTGCCCGCCTGGTCCCAGCCTTCGGCCCACGGATCCGCCATGTCCTGCCCAGGCATACGCCCATCCCCTTTCCGCGACGAAAGCCGGATCGCCTGAAACACAGGCGATCCAAGCCGTTACTCGGCGCGTCCGACCCTACTGGTAGCGGTATGGGGAACGATCGGGCGCCCCGGTACTCGGGGCGCGCGATCAGCCACTGGCGGTGGCCAAGGTGAGCGGCAGGACCTCGGGGGCACCGGCTCTACGGAGGAGTGCCGCGCCGACGGTGAGGCTCCATCCGGTGTCGACCAGGTCGTCCACCAGCAGGATCGGTCCAGGGGTGCGGCTCTGCAACTCCGCGACGCGTCCGGTGAGCTCCTCTCCCGCCGCCAGCTCCGAATGCACCTGCGCCAAGCGCATGGCGCTGTTGTGGCGGCGGGTGCCGGGGCCGCTGGTCCGGTACTCCAGGGAGCCGAGCGGGGTGAGGCGGCCCAGTTCGGCCAGGCGCGCGGCGAGGTCGGCGACCAGGACCGGGCGGGTCAGCGAGGGCATCGCGGCCACCCCGACCGGGCGGTTCTCCCAACCCCAGGAGGCCAGCACGCGCACCACGCCCTGCAGGACTCGCTCGTCCACGGGGCCGTCCTCCGCGTCCTCAGCGAGGACACGGCGCAGTTCGTTGCCCCAACCGATGTCGGTGAGGCGTCCCAGGGCGCGCCCCTCCCCCGCCCGCAGGCCCATGGGGATCTTGCCGGAGAGGCCGATACCGAGGGTGTCCATGCCCGTGGGCCATTGGCGGCGGGGCCCGATCGGGGTGCCGGGCCGGTCCAGGTGGTCGGCCGCGGCCTTGCGCCGCCCGGAGTCGACCTCGGTGGGCCAGTACTCGCCGGTGCACACGTCGCATCGGCCGCAGGCCGCCGCCTCGGGATCGTCCAACTGCTGGCGGAGGAACTCCATCCGGCAGGTGTCGGCGGCAATGTAGTCCAACATGGCGCGCTGTTCGCGTTCCCGGGCAGCGCTGACCGCCGCGTAGCGTTCGGCGTCGTAGGTCCAGGGCCGTCCGGTGGCGGTCCAGCCGCCCCGCACGCGGAGTACCGCACCGTCCACGTCAAGCACCTTGAGCATCTGTTCCAGGCGGGTACGGCGCAGGTCTACCCGGGTCTCCAGGTTCGCCGTGGACAGGGGGCGGTCGGCCTCGGCCAGCACGTCCAGTGTCTGGCGGACGGTGTCCTCCGGCGGGAAGGACAGCCCGGCGAAGTACTCCCAGATCTGGACGTCCTCGCGGCCGGGCAGCAGCACGGCTTCGGCCCGCTGGACCCCGCGTCCGGCGCGGCCGACCTGTTGGTAGTAGGAGATCGGGGACTGCGGTGCGCCCAGGTGGATGACGAAGCCCAGGTCCGGTTTGTCGAAGCCCATACCGAGCGCGCTGGTGGCGACCAGCGCCTTGACCCGGTTGTCGAGCAGGGCGTCTTCGGCCTGCCTGCGCTCGTCGGGGTCGGTCTGCCCGGTGTAGGGCAGCACGTCCATGCCCTGCTCCCGAAGGAAGCGGGCGGTCTCCAGCGCCGCGCTGACGGTCAGTGTGTAGACGATGCCCGAACCGGGGATCTGGGGCAGGTGCTCGGCGAGCCAGCTGAGCCGGGCGGTGGAATCGGGCAGCTCGGCCACGCCCAGGCGCAGGCTCTCGCGTTCCAGTGCGCCCCGAAGAACCAGGGTGTCCTCGCGCTCGTCCCCGGCCTGGAGTTGTTCGGCGACGTCGTGGGTGACGCGCTCGTTGGCCGTGGCGGTGGTGGCCAGTACCGGGATGCCGTCCGGGAGGTCGTGCAGCAAGGAGCGGATCCGCCGGTAGTCGGGGCGGAAGTCGTGGCCCCAGTCGGAGACGCAGTGGGCCTCGTCGATGACGACCAGGCCCGCGCCCGCGGCGAGTTCGGGCAGGACCCGGTCGCGGAACTCGGGGTTGTTGAGTCGCTCGGGGCTGACCAGGAGGACGTCCACCAGCCCCTCGGCGACCTCGGCGTAGGTGGATTCCCAGGCGGTGGTGTTGGAACTGTTGATGGTGCGCGCGCGGATGCCCGCCCGTTCGGCGGCGGCGATCTGGTTGCGCATCAGGGCGAGCAGCGGGGAGACGATGACCGTGGGCCCGGAGCCCTGGGCGCGGCGCAGCGCGGTGGCCACGAAGTACACCGCCGACTTGCCCCAGCCGGTGCGCTGCACGACCAGGGCGCGCCGCCGGTCCGCGACCAGGGCGTGGATGGCGGTCCACTGGTCCTCGCGCAGGCGCGCGGAGTCCCCGGCGAGGGCGCGTAGGTGCTCCTCGGCATGCGCGCGCAGCGCTCCGGGGTCGGTGGGGGCTTCGGGCTGGGTGGGAGTGGCCATGACCTCTTTGGTACCAGAGGTGGAGCGTGTTGGCGGGGTTGTCCACAGGCACGTTCGCGCACTTCGCGCCCGTGCGGCCCCTGTGTGTCCGGACTGGATGAGCACACGGGTCGGCACCGGGTTCCAGCCTGTCCCACAAGAGCGCTCAGGTAACAGAATGGAAACTTTCACGGGACGTGCCATTGCGCTCACTGAGCGACAACTGAACACTCAGCGCCAGGGCTCATGTCTTGTTGTTTGGGAGCGCTCCCGTAGGAAGGACGCTCTCCTGGGAAACACGAAAGGCACACGATGGCAGAACCACGGAGCCGGCCACATCCCCGACCCACGCGTCCCCGGGCACACCCCACCCGCCTCGGCCTGCTGGCCACCGCCTCCGCACTCGTGGTCGGCGGCGCGACACTGGGGCTCACCGGGGCCGGGACCGACACCGCCCCCGTTTCGGCGGACAGCGCGACCGAGGTGCCCGTCGGCTCGGGCAGCTACACGACTACCCTCCCCGAAGGGGCCTCCGGCCCCTCCGACCTGGACGGCGATCCGGTCTCGCCCAAGGTCACCGACGACTTCGAGGGCCCCGCGCCCACCAACGACTGGTGGTCCTCGCTGATCTTCCAGCGCTACTCCGACAACCCCCACGGCGAGAACCTCTTCGCCCACCCCCTGAGCTTCCTTCCGCACGAGGGCGGCCTGGACATGGGCTACCCCGACTCCCACCAGATGGTGGGCGACGACCTCAAGTACGAGTACACGGCCGTCGCCGACCTGTCGCTAGGCGTGGCCGGGCTGGACTCCCCCGACACCCGCGCCGCCGACAGCGGCGACTGGACCGTCACCGCGCACTGGGAGGGCGGCGGTGCCACCCTGCGCGTCACCATGGGCCAGGGCCTGCCCTTCGCCTACGCCGAGACGGACGGCGGCGCGGCGGAGGTGACCTTCGAGGACGCCCCCGACATCTGGCACGAGGAGGATTCCGTGGTGGGCGCCACCGTCAACGGTCGCCACTACGCCCTGTTCTCCCCCTCCGACGCCCCCTGGTCCCTCTCCGGTGACACGCTCACCGCGGACACCGGGGACGACGGGTACTACTCGGTGGCCGCCCTGCCCTCGACCGACGACCTGGACACCTACGCCCCCTACGCCCACTCCTTCGTCACCGACTCCCTCGTGGAGTACGACTACGACGAGTCCTCCGCCACCCTCACCAGCACCTACCAGCTGGAGACCGAGGCCAAGGAGGGCGACGAGACCGACACCCTGATGGCGCTCTACCCGCACCAGTGGGAGCACGCCACCGGCGACCTCACCGACCTGGCCTACGCCTCACCCAGGGGCGAGATGCGGGTCCACGAGGGCGACTCGTTCACCACCGAACTGACCACCCAGGGCATCATGCCCAGCCTGCCCACCGTCGACAGCGCCGACCCCGACCGGATGGCCGACCTTATCGACGAGGTCCTCGCCGAGGACGAACTCTTCCCCGAACCCGGCGACACCTACTGGGACGGCAAGGCCCTGGGCCGCCTCGCCCAGCTGATTCCGGTCGCCGACTCCATCGGCCACACCGACGCGCGCGACGAACTCCTCAGCCTGGTTCAGGACCGGATGGAGGACTGGCTTACCGCGGGCGGCACCCGCCAGTTCCACCACGACGACGACTGGGGCACGATGCTCGGTTTCCCGGACAGCTTCGGGGCAGCTACCGAGCTCAACGACCACGACTTCCACTACGGGTACTTCGTCTCGGCAGCCGCCGTTGTCGCCCGCTACGACAGCGACTGGGTCGACGAGGACGCCTGGGGCGGCATGATCCGCCTGCTCATCAGGGACGTGGCCGAGACCGACACCGAAGACGACATGTTCCCCCGCCTGCGGTCCTTCTCCCCCTACGCCGGACACGGTTGGGCCTCCGGCCACGCCGGGTTCGCCGCGGGCAACAACCAGGAGTCCTCCTCCGAGGGCATGCACTTCGCCGCCGCCACCGCCGCCTTCGGCTCTCTGACCGGCGACGACGAACTCCGCGATCTGGGCATCTACCTGCACACCACTCAGGCCTCCACCGTGACCCGCTACTGGCAGAACCACGGCGGGGAAACCTTCCCCGAGGACTACGCCGAAGACGTCGTCGGCATGGTCTGGGGCGACGGCGGCGACTACCGGATCTGGTGGGACGGCGGCGACGAGGAGCATTACGGCATCAACTACCTGCCCATCACCGCGGGCTCGCTCTACCTGGGGCACGACCCCGAGCACGCCGGGGCGGTCTACGAATCGCTCGTGGACAAGATCGGCGGCGAGCCCGACGTCTGGAGGGACATCCACTGGGCGCACCGCGCGCTCTCGGACGGCGAGGACGCCCTGAGGATGTTCGAGGAGCAGTGGGAGACCTACGAACCCGAGGAGGGCGGCTCCAAGCCGCACACCTACCAGTGGGTGTCCACGCTCGCCGAGGTCGGCACCGTGGACGTCTCCGTCACAGCGGACACCCCCCACTACGCCGTCTTCGACAACGGAGGAACCACGACCTACACCGCCTTCAACCCCGATGACAGCGCGGCCAACGTCAGCTTCTCCGACGGCACCTCCCTGGAGGTTCCCGCCGGAGAACTGGCTGTGACCAGCGACTAAGCGGAGCCGGCACCCGGTTCCAAGTTTTCCGTCCCCGGCCCGCGCCGGGGACGGAAAACCCCGTCCCGAACGGGTGAAAACCCCTCAGTCGCGCGACTCACACACGCCCAACCACCCGCCCCGGTACGTTTCAGTCCCCGGAACAGGCCAGAATTACGGACATGGCCCGTACTACTTCCCGTCCCCCCGAGGATCTCGCCGAAAAGATCATCGACATCGACGTCTCCGAGGAGATGCGCGGCAGCTTCCTGGAGTACGCGTACTCGGTGATCTACCAACGCGCCCTGCCGGATGCGCGCGACGGTATGAAACCGGTACAGCGGCGCATCCTCTACCAGATGAACGAGATGGGCCTCCGGCCCGACCGCGGACACGTCAAGTGCGCCCGCGTCGTCGGGGAGGTGATGGGGCGCCTCCACCCCCACGGCGACTCCGCCATCTACGACGCCCTGGTGCGGATGAGCCAGTCCTTCGCCATGCGCGTGCCCTTGGTCGACGGCCACGGCAACTTCGGTTCGCTGGGCGGCGACGACGCCCCCGCGGCCATGCGTTACACCGAGGCACGCCTGGACACCGCCGCGGACCTGCTGGTCTCCTCCATCGACGAGAACGTCGTCGACTTCAAACCGAACTACGACGGGCAGGAGACCGAACCGGAGGTCCTGCCCGCGGCCCTCCCCAACCTCCTGGTCAACGGCACCTCCGGCATCGCGGTGGGCATGGCCACCAACATGGCCCCGCACAACCTGAGCGAGGTCATCGCGGCGGCCCGCCACCTGATCGCCCACCCCGAGGCCACCCTGGACGAGCTCACCGAGTTCGTCCCCGGCCCCGACCTGCCCACCGGCGGCACCATCGTCGGCCTGGACGGCATCCGCGACGCCTACCGCAAGGGCCGCGGCTCCTTCAAGACGCGCGCCACCGTCTCCATCGAGAAGGTGTCCGCGCGCCGCACCGGCTTGGTCGTCACCGAACTTCCCTACAGCGTCGGCCCGGAGAAGGTCGTCAGCCGCATCAAGGAGCTGGTGCAGTCCAAGAAGCTCCAGGGCATCTCGGACCTCAAGGACCTCACCGACCGCGCCCAGGGTCTGCGCCTGGTCATCGAACTCAAGAACGGTTTCAACCCCGAGGCGGTCCTCGAGGAGCTCTACCGGCTGACGCCGATGGAGGAGTCCTTCGGCATCAACAACGTGGCACTGGTCGACGGCCAGCCTCAGACGCTGGGCCTGCGCGACCTGCTCGAGGTCTACGTCAACCACCGCATCGAGGTGGTCCGGCGCCGCAGCGAGCACCGCCGGAAGAAGCGGCAGGAGCGCCTGCACCTGGTGGACGGCCTGCTCGTCGCCCTCCTGGACATCGACCGGGTGATCGCCCTCATCCGCGAGGCCGACGACACCGCGGCCGCCCGCGACGCCCTGATGGGTGCCTACGACCTGTCCGAGATCCAGGCCCGCTACATCCTCGACACCCCGCTGCGCCGCCTGACCCGCTTCGACCGGCTGGAGCTGGAGACCGAGCGGGAGAAGCTCAACCAGGAGATCGAGGAGCTCACCTCGATCCTGGAGTCGGACAAGAAGCTGCGCCGGGTCGTTTCCAAGGAACTGAACGACGTCTCCAAGAAGTTCGCGTCCCCGCGCCGCACCCAGCTGCGCGAGAGCGACGGCGCGGCGCGCGCCGCAGTGATCCCGCTGGAGATGGCCGACCAGCCCTGCCACGTTCTCTTCGGCGTCGACGGCCACATCGCCCGGACCAAGGGCGCCGCCCTGCCGCGCGTGTACGAGGGCCTGCGCACCCGGCACGACGCGATCGAGGTGTCGGTACCGACCACCTCGCGCTCGGACATCGGCTTCGTCACCGACCTGGGCCGGATGATCCGCGTCCCGGTCGTCGAGCTGCCCGAGTTGCCCGAGCCGAAGGACGGTGAACCCGAACAGCCGCCCCTTGCCGCCGGGCTGGACGTCGGCGAGTTCGTTCAGCTGGAGGAGGACGAACGAGTCGCCTCTGTGGTGTCGATGAACACCTCCGGGCCCGGTTTCGCGGTGGGTACCCGGGGAGGTGTGGTCAAGCGCGTGGCGCCCGACTTCCCGCCCAATAAGGACGACTTCGAGATCATCACGCTCAAGGACGACGACCGGGTGATCGGCGTCACCCAGCTGTCCACTGGTGAGGAGGACCTCGCCTTCGTCACGACCGAGGCCCAGCTACTGCGCTTCTCGGCCACCACAGCCCGCCCCCAGGGCCGCCAGGCCGGCGGCGTGGCCGGTGTGCGCCTGTCCGACGAGGCGCACGTCCTGTGGTTCGGCGCGGTGCCGAGCCCTGAGGACTCGGTCGTGGTTACCGTGTCCGGCAGCAGCAACGCCCTCGCGGGCACACAGGCCGGATCGGCCAAGGTCACCCCGTTCGATGCCTACCCCACCAAGGGGCGCGCGACCGGCGGTGTACGTTGCCACCGCTATCTCAAGGGCGAGGACACGCTGCTGTTCGCGTGGGTGGGCCGTGCTCCGGCCCGCGCCTCCCGCGCCGACGGCAAACCGGTCCGCCTGCCGGACCTGACCGAGCGCAGGGACGGTTCCGGCGAGGCGCTGCCACGCGCCATCACCACTGTCGGCAGCGCCCAGACCGACTCCGGCATCACAGCGCCCGGAGCGGATGCCTGAGGTTGACGCAACGTGCCGTGCACACGGGACTGGTTCCCTGGTGCACGGCACAGCCCAACCATGAACACTAGGGAGAAACAACCACGTGAGCGGGAACAACGACGCCACCCCTCCCCCAGGGCCGTTCGACGACGTGTTCGGCGCCAACGCCGACTACACCAGCCAATACTCACTAGCCGGGCTCCAGCCCCTGGCCGCCCGCGGCCTGGCCCTGGTGACGTGTATGGACTCCAGGATCGAGCCGCTGGACATGCTGGGGCTGCAGCCCGGCGACGCGAAGATCCTGCGGAACGCGGGCGCCCGGGTCACCGATGACACCCTGCGCACCCTGGTCCTGGCCGTGTACCTGCTCGGTGTGGAGCGCGTACTCGTGCTGCCGCACACGAACTGCAAGATGGCGTCGGTGGCCAGCGACGACGCCGTGCACGACCTGATCCAGGAGAAGCACGGGGTGGACACCCGCAGCCTCGAGTTCCACACCAACAACGACCAGCTCGGCGCGCTCCGGCACGACCTCGAACGGATCCGGCACCATCCGCTGCTCCCGAAGGGCCTGCCGGTGGCCGGGGCCATCTACGACGTGGACACGGGCAGGGTGGACCCGGTCGACCTCTGAAGGCGGGCGGCTCAGCCGGGCGACGGGCAGAGCTGGGCGGGTTGGCGGTGCGGGCCGTAGGTGTCGCGGAGAGCGGGTTCGGGGATCACTCAAGTGGGCGCCGAAACCATCTCCGCCACCCGCCACCGGTCCCCACACCCACCTCGTCCATCCCCGGGAATGCGGTAACAACCGTCACCGTTGTGACCCGGAACGGTGTGGCACCGTTGAGAGGAGCACCGTGGAAGAGAGCACCTACGAGGTCTACAACCGAGCCCGCCTGTTCATGGAACTGGGCGACCCGATATACACCGCCCAGATCCTCGAACCCGTCGTCGAGAACGAGCCGGGCAGCCGCTCCCTCTTGGAGCTGCTGGGCCGTGCCTATTTCCATTCAGCTCAGCTCAACAAGGCCGAGGCGACCTTCCGCAGCCTCATCGAGCTCGACCCGGTGGACAACTGGGCGCACATCGCGCTCGCGCGCACGCTGGAACGGCAGAGCCGCCACGAGGAGGCGGCCACCTACCGGCGCATGCACGCGGTGATGTCCGGCGGTTCCCTGGACTGACCGGGCAAGCCGTACGGAGGAGCCGGACCCCCGGGTCCGGCTCTTCGTCCGTCCACGGGCGCTGGGTTCTGGGCGCCCGAGCACAGAGCGGAGCGGAGCTCTCAAGCAAACAGCGAGGGCGCCGCCAGGGTTCTACAAGACGAGTCAAGCCGCAAGCGAGGAACGAGCGTCAGGCGAAGACGAGGATGAAGAATTCCCTGGCCTTTCAGGCGCCCGAGCACAGAGCGAAGCGGAGCGGAGCTCTCAAGCAAACACGGATACGCTTCTGAGCATGGCTCCCACCCCAGACAGACCAGGCCCGGACACCCCGTGGGTCGACCGCTGTTCCGACAGTGCCCGTTCCTGGGCGGACGAGGCTGTGCGCAGGGTGATCGCGGACGACACCCGGTCCGCCGACACCCACCTGCACGTGTTCCCGCTGCCCCCGGAGTGGGGCATCGACCTGTACCTGAAGGACGAGTCGGTACACCCCACCGGCAGCCTGAAGCACCGCCTTGCCCGATCGCTGTTCCTGTACGGGCTGGCCAACGGGTGGATCAGCGAGGGCACCACGATCGTTGAGGCCAGTTCGGGTTCGACCGCGGTGTCGGAGGCCTACTTCGCTCAGCTGATCGGTCTGGACTTCATCACGGTCGTACCTCGCAAGACCAGCCCGGAGAAGATCGCGCTCATCGAGCGGCACGGCGGCCGCTGCCACTTCGTGGACAACCCGCCGGAGATGTACAGCGAGGCCGAGCGGCTGGCCGCCGAGACCAACGGCCACTACATGGACCAGTTCACCTACGCCGAGCGCGCCACGGACTGGCGGGGCAACAACAACATCGCCGAGTCGATCTTCCAGCAGCTCGCGATGGAGCGGCACCCCTGCCCCGACTGGATCGTGGTGGGCGCGGGCACGGGTGGCACCTCCGCGACCATCGGCCGCTACCTCCGCTACCGGCGCCTGCACACCCGCCTGGCCGTGGTGGACCCGGAGAACTCGGCGTTCTTCCCGGGGTGGGTGACCGGGGCGTCCGACTACGGCACCGGCATGCCCTCCCGGATCGAGGGCATCGGCCGCCCCCGCATGGAGCCGAGCTTCGTCCCGTCGGTGATCGACCTGATGATGCCCGTGCCCGACGCCGCGAGCATCGCCGCGATGCGCCACCTGAACGACCTCACCGGCCGGTGCGCGGGCGGGTCCACGGGCACCAACCTGTGGGGGGTGTGGCACCTGGTCGCCAGGATGCTCCGTGAGGGCCGCAAGGGAAGCGTGGTCACCCTGATCTGCGACGGCGGCGAACGCTACCAGCACAGCTACTACAACGACGCCTGGGTGTCTGAGCGAGGCCTGGACCCCACTCCTTACCGGACCGCCATCGACCGGTTCTTCGCCGATGGCGTCTGGGAGCCCCCGGGCACGTCCTGAGCCCCCGGGACAGGCCCTCATGAGGGCCACACAGCACCGGCCCGGGCGCGGTTGCCGCGCCCGGGCCGGTATCAGGCGTCGATGCGCTCGAGGTCGAGTTCCTGGGCGCCCTCCTGGATGAACCGGCGGCGCGGGGCCACCTCGTTGCCCATCAACAGGTTGAACACCGTAGCGGCCTCCTCGGCCTGCTCCACCCGGATGCGTCGCAGGGTGCGGTAGCGCGGGTCCATGGTGGTTTCGGCGAGCTGGTCGGCGTCCATCTCACCCAGACCCTTGTACCGCTGGATCGGCTCCTTCCAGGAGATCTTGCGCTTCTCCAGGTCCAACAGGGTGCGCCGGAGCTCGGCGTCCGAGTACGTGTAGATGTACCGGTCCTCGGGCTTGGCACCGCGCTTGCGCCGGATGTTGGTGAGCTCGATGCGGTGCAGCGGCGGAACCGCGGCGAACACCCGACCGTCCTCCAGCATGGGCCGCATGTACCGGTAGATGAGTGTGAGCAGCAGGCAGCGGATGTGCGCGCCGTCGACATCGGCGTCGGCCATGAGGATGATCCGGCCGTAGCGGGCGGCGTCGATGTCGAAGGTCCGCCCCGAACCGGCCCCGATGACCTGGAGGATCGCGGCGCATTCAGCGTTCTTGAGCATGTCCGCGACCGAGGACTTCTGCACGTTGAGGATCTTGCCGCGGATGGGCAGCAGCGCCTGGAATTCCGAGTCGCGCGCGAGCTTCGCGGTGCCCAGCGCGGAGTCCCCCTCCACGATGAAGAGCTCGCTGTGCTCCAGCCCTTCGCTGCGGCAGTCGACCAGCTTGGCGGGCAGGGCAGAGCTCTCCAGGGCGTTCTTGCGCCGCTGGGTCTCGCGCTGCTGGCGGGCGGCCAGACGGGCCTTGGCCGCGCCCACCACCTTCTCCAACACGTTGCGGGCCTTGGCCTTCTCCGCCTTCTTGGTGGAGGTGAGGAACTCGCGCAGCTCATTGCCCACGATCTGGGAGACGATCCGGGAGGCCGCGGAGGTACCGAGGATCTCCTTGGTCTGCCCCTCGAACTGCGGTTCGGGCAGGCGGACGGTGACGACCGCGCTCAGCCCTTCCTGGGTGTCGTCCTTGGTGACCGGGTCGTCGTTGTTCTTCAGCAGCTTGGTGGCGCGCAGCTGGTCGTTGACCACCCGCACCAGGGCCCGCTCGAAGCCGTTGATGTGGGTACCGCCCTTGGGGGTGGCGATGACGTTGACGAAGGAGCGCACGGTGGTGTCGTAGCCGGTACCCCAGCGCAGGGCGATGTCGACGTCCAAGCGGCGCTCGACGTCCGCGGGAACCATGTGGCCGGACTCGTCGAGGACCGGGACGGTCTCGGTGAAGTTGCCCGAACCCTGGATCCGCAGGACGTCGCTGACGGCCTCGTCCGGGGCGAGATACGTGCAGAACTCGCTGATACCGCCGTCGAAGCGGAATTCCTCCACGTGCGGGGGCTCGCCCTCGGCGCGCTCGTCACGCACCGCGATGGTGAGCCCGGGCACCAGGAAGGCGGTCTGGCGGGCCCGGTCGAGGAGGTTCTCGCGGGCGATGTCCGCTTCCTTGAGGAAGATCTGCAGGTCCGGCCAGAAGCGGATCCGCGTACCTGTGATCTTCTTGGCGATCTTGCGGACCTGTTCCAGCCCCGAGACCGGAGTGAACTCGGCATCGGGTCCGTCGCCGGCGAACCGCCCCGCGATGCCGCGGCGGAAGCTCAGGGCGTGGGTGTGGCCCTGCCGGTCGATCTCGACGTCCACCCGGGCGGACAGGGCGTTGACGACGGAGGCGCCGACGCCGTGGAGTCCGCCGGAGGCGGTGTAGGAGCCGGAGCCGAACTTGCCGCCCGCGTGGAGCTTGGTCATGACCAGCTCGACGCCGGACAGGCCGGACTTGGGTTCCACGTCGACGGGGATGCCGCGGCCGTCGTCCTTCACGGAGACGGATCCGTCGCTGTGCAGGGTCACGTCGATGCGCCCGCAGAAGCCACCGAGGGCCTCGTCGACGGAGTTGTCGATGATCTCCCACATGCAGTGGGTGAGGCCCCGGCTGTCGGTGGACCCGATGTACATGCCCGGCCGTTTGCGTACCGCTTCGAGGCCCTCCAGGACCGACAGGTGCCGAGCGGAGTAATCCTCGGGATCGTGGACGGCTGCGGTCAAGGCGGTCACTCGGACATCTCCTGCGTCTTGAGGGCCATCGGGGCGCTGATGCGGCGTGTGCCCTTTGTACCGCGCCGCACCGACTTTTGAGGGGGCCAGGCTACGGCGAGCCGGAGCTTTGCCGTGCCAGGGCCGTGTGTGGGCGGGGTCGTGTCTCCCACCGGTCGGGTCACCGGCGCCGTCGCCGGGTCCGCTGTGACTGGACCCACAGACCGACGCGGGGTCGGGCGGACCTGCCCCGCGCGAGACTACCACCTCCGGTGGATGCGACCTGGATACTCCCGTTTTCCGGGGATAGCGCTTCGCCAACGGGTACAACGAGGAGCAGAGACGACGTCAGATGTGAAGCACCCGAAACCATGTCATACAGGCACAAACCGGGCGGATTCCGCTGTCGGCGTACACGGGACCAGGTTGGGAACGTCTGGGTCGGGTTAGATGTTGTCAGAGGTGACTAACGCCGAGTATTGAGGATGGCGAAGTGACTGGAACCCTTGCCCCCACTCAGCCGCTGACGGCTGCTGACCGCTGCGACCGCTGTGGTGCACAGGCGTACGTCCGGGTGCTGCTGAACTCCGGCGGCGAACTCCTGTTCTGCGCGCACCACATGCGCAAGCACGACGACTCAATCCGCAGGATCGCCTCGGACATCCAGGACGAGACGGACAAGCTCTTGGAAAGCAAGAACAACGCGGACGAGCGTTAGCCACAACGACCACGAAACGTCGACGGCGGCCCCGGTCGGGGCCGCCGTCTTCGTTGTGAGGCCTGTTTGCGTACGGACTCAGTCCGCCAACACCCGGTTGTGGTAGCGCGAGACCTCCTCGAAGCCCGCACCCCGGTACAAGCGCAGGGCGGGTTCGTTGTCGGCCACGACACACAGGTAGGCCCTGCGGGCCCCCTTGTCGTGCGCCCAGGTGAGCAAGTCGGCGAGCACGGCCCCGGCCACGCCGCGCCCACGCGCGGCTCGGGCGGTGACCATGGCGCACATCGCCACCGAGTCCCCCTCCAGCACCGCGCACCCGCGACCGCCACCGTCCTCGTGGACCCCGTAGGCGGCGGTCACCCGGCCCAGGATGCGCACGACGCCGTCGGCCCAGTCCGCGGCGGTACCCGTCTCCGCGAAGAGCTCCGTCCAGCGCTCTGTCGGACGGTCCGAGACCCGTGTCACGCCGGGGCCCTCCGGGCGTTCGGCGAGTTCCCGCGCGAGGACCAGGGTCGGTTCCACCACCGCGTAACCGTGCTCCGCCAGCCGTGCGTCCACGGCTTCCTCCCCGGGCCACACCTGAACGCACGGGCGCAGTCCGTGCCCCCGGTAGAAGGCGGTGACCTCCGCGACGTCGGCCGCCGGGTCCTCGACCAAGGCGCAGTTGGCCCGCTTGGTGAAGCCCTCCGCCCGGCCGAACCACCAGCCGCCCCGGGACTCGATGTGAAACGGGGGCCAGTCGCGCGACACCCGCACAGCCCATTCGTGCATGTTCGCTCCCTCACTGTCGGAAATGCCCGAACCCTCAGGCCGCTCCGGCCTGTGGGCACCGCCGCGAGCCGCAGACCCTATCCAGCCGGGCCCTCCCGGCTCCGCCCGCCCCGACGCGGCCAACGCCACAAGGCGGCGCCCGCCCCGAACGTCCTAGCATGGTCGGGGCCGTAACCGCGAGAGTCCGGCCCCGCGCCGCGCACGACCTGGAGAGTTCCCACATGTACATCCTGCTCCCGCCTTCCGAGGGCAAGGCCACCTCCGGTGAGGGACCGCACTTGGACCTCGGCGCGCTGACCCTGCCGGAGCTGGCCCCCAAGCGGGAACAGGTGATGGCGGCGCTGACCGAACTCTGCTCCGGGCCGGAGGACGCCGCCCGCGAGGCCCTGGGCCTGTCGGTGTCCCAAGCCGACGCGCTCAAGCGCAACCTGGACCTGGCCACGGCCCCCACGCTGCGCGCCGCCGACCTGTACACGGGTGTGCTCTACGACCGCCTCGGGCTTCCCGGCCTCCTAGCCGAACACGGCGGCCGCACCAGGGAGCGGATCCTGGTGTTCTCCGGCCTGTGGGGCGCGGTGGGCCCCGCCGACCAACTGCCGCCCTACCGCCTGTCCATGGGTGTGAAGGTGCCGCCGCTGGGCGGCCTGGGTGCGTACTGGCGCAAGGCGATGGCCGGACCGCTCGGAGAACTGACGGAGGGGCGCCTGCTCGTGGACTGCCGGTCGGCGTCCTACGCGGCGGCCTTCAAACCCACCGGGGCCGCGGCCGAGCGAACCGTGGCCGTGCGCGTCCTGCGCGAGCGCGAGGTGGACGGCGTGACCAAGCGCTCGGTGGTCAGTCACATGGCCAAGGCCACGCGAGGCGCGATCGCCCGCGTGCTGATCGAGGAGAACGTCGAGGCGGACACCCCGGACGACCTGGTGTCGGCGCTGCGCGACCTCGGTCACACCGTGGAACTGCCCCCCGCCGCCAAACCGGGCGCCGCCCGCACGATGGACGTGGTCGTCCGCGACTGATCTGGTTTCTGGCGGTGCAGACCCCGCCCTTCAGGGCGGGAATAGCCGCCCGGCCCAGAAATGTCACACCCTCCCGCTACGGTCCCCTCCAGGACCAATCAGGGGAGGTGTGTGCTGTGCTGACGGGATTCCGGTACCGGCTCGCGCTCACCGACGCCCAAGCCCGCCAGTGCGCCGAGTACGGCGACATCTGCCGGGCGGTGTGGAACACCGCCCTGGCCCAGCGCCGCCACAGCAGGGACCGCTGGAAGCGCGGCTACGCCGCCCCCTACTGCGGCTACCACCTCCAAGCTGGGCAGCTGGCCCAGGCCAAGACCGAAGAGACCTGGCTCAAGGCCGCCCCCTCGCACATCCTGCAGCAGACCCTCAAAGACCTGGACCGGGCCTGCACCCAGCACGGCACCTTCAACGTCAACTTCCGCGCCAAACACCACTGGAAGCCCTCCTTCCGCTTCCCCGACGGGCCCCGCATCACCGTCCAACGGTTGGGCCGCAAATGGGGGCGGGTGAAGCTGCCCAAACTCGGATGGGTGCGCTTCCGCTGGTCGCGCGCCCCCAAGGGCACCATCCGCTCAGCCACCGTGCGCCGCGACGGCGCCCACTGGTACGTGTCCCTGCTCTGCGAAGACGGACAGCACACACCGACCGAGCATGCGGTGCCCGATTCGGCGGTGGGGGGGCCGGGGCATGGCCGTGGCGGTGGCCACCTCCGAGGGCGACCTGTTCGACCGCACCTTCCAAACCCCCAAGGAAACCGAGCGGGAACGCCGCCTGCGCCGCCAGTTGGCCCGCCGACGCAAGGGATCGAACAATCGGGCCAGGACCAAGCGGGCCCTGTCGCGGGTGACCGGGCGGGTGCGGGCCCGGCGCGCCGACTTCAGCGCCCAGACCGCGCACGTGCTGTGTGACAAGAACGCCGTCGTGGTGCTGGAGAAGCTCCAGACCAAGAACATGACCCGCTCGGCCAAGGGCACCACCCAGGCTCCTGGGAAGAAGGTGCGGCAGAAGGCGGGGTTGAACCGGTCGATCCTGGACAAGGGATGGCACGGCTTCAAGACTGCCTGTCAGAATCGGGCTCGCCGTACCGGAACCAGGATTGTGGAGGTCGATCCCGCGTACACGTCCCAGACCTGTTTCGAGTGCGACCATGTGGACCCGGCGTCGCGTGAGAGCCAAGCACGCTTCCGGTGCACCAGGTGTGCGCATACAGATCATGCGGATGTGAACGCGGCCAAGAACACCAAGAAGCGCGGATGGACTAACCCTTTAGGGTGAACCGTGCCAGCCTGCGGAGACCTCTGGGTTGCCAAGTCTGCGAAGCAGGAACCTGCTGCCGCCGCGAGGCGGACAGCGCCACCAGACCCCGGGTCTGGTCGGAATCCCTCTCGCTTCACGAGAGGGAGGAAGTCAACTCCCCCAGGTACCGGGCATCACGCCACCCGCCCGCGGCGCCACGGCCCCACTGTGGAGCGAACAGGCTCATCCGCGCAAGGCAGTGTTCTTCCCGCAAAAAACTGGAGCAGCTCGCCTTTATGCCGCACCTACAGTGCGTACGGCAGCATGGTGGCCATCGGATGGAGATCGGACTCCGTGCGGGGGAAGTACACGTGCTCGATGGGACGCGAGGGACACGCGGGGGTCGCCACACCTGCGAGCGGACCGGGCACGAAAACGAGGCGCGCCTCCCCGATATGTCGGGGAGGCGCGCCTGTTTCTACAACTCGCTCAGCCTGGGAGGTGGTCCCTTTCGGGTCGGCTGACCAGCCTGGACCGGCTGCACCAGTGGTACTGGTTAGTCCAGGTAGTCGCGGAGCACCTGGGAGCGCGACGGGTGACGGAGCTTCGACATCGTCTTGCTCTCGATCTGCCGGATGCGCTCACGGGTGACTCCGTAGACCTTACCGATCTCGTCTAAAGTCTTCGGCTGGCCGTCAGTGAGCCCGAAGCGCATCGAGACGACGCCGGCCTCGCGCTCGGACAGGGTGTCGAGCACCGAGTGCAGCTGCTCCTGGAGCAGGGTGAAGCTGACCGCCTCGCCCGGCTGGATCGCTTCGGAGTCCTCGATGAGGTCACCGAACTCGCTGTCGCCGTCCTCACCCAGCGGAGTGTGCAGGGAGATCGGCTCGCGGCCGTACTTCTGCACCTCGACGACCTTCTCAGGGGTCATGTCGAGTTCCTTGGCCAGCTCCTCCGGGGCGGGCTCACGGCCCAGATCCTGGAGCATCTGGCGCTGGACGCGGGCCAGCTTGTTGATGACCTCGACCATGTGCACCGGGATACGGATGGTGCGGGCCTGGTCGGCCATCGCCCTGGTGATCGCCTGGCGGATCCACCACGTGGCATACGTGGAGAACTTGAAGCCCTTGGTGTAGTCGAACTTCTCCACCGCGCGGATCAGACCGAGGTTGCCCTCCTGGATCAGGTCCAGGAACAGCATGCCGCGACCGGTGTAGCGCTTGGCGAGGGAGACGACCAGACGGAGGTTGGCCTCGAGAAGGTGCTTCTTGGCGCGGCCGCCGTCCTCGGCGATCCATTCCAGTTCGTCACGGAGCTCGAAGGTGAGCACGTCCGCGTCTTCGGAGAGCTTCTCCTCGGCGAACAGGCCGGCCTCGATCCGCTTGGCGAGCTCGACCTCCTGCTCGGCGTTGAGGAGCGGCACCTTGCCGATCTGCTTCAGGTAGTCCTTGACCGGGTCCGCGGTAGCACCGGCCGCGATCACCTGGGCAGCGGGGGCGTCGTCGTCATCGTCGTACAGGACGAAGGAGTCGTCGTCCTTGCTCGGCTTGACGGGCGCACCGACGGTCTCGGGCTTGGCAGGCTTGGCGGCGGTTTCGGAGTCCGCCGTGTCCTCGACCAGCTCCAGCTCGGCGCCGGTGTGCTCGAGGTCGTCCAGGCCTTCTTCGGCGTACTCGCCCGAACCCGAGGCGAGCTCGAGGTCCTTCTTCGCCGTCGACTTCTTGGTAGCCGTGGTCTTCTTGGTAGCCGTGGTCTTCTTGGCCGCGGCCTTCTTCGGGGCCGCCGCCTTCTTAGCGGTCGCCTTCTTGGCCGCGGGCTTCTTCTCGGTGGTCCCCTCGGAGGAGTCGACGACGGCGGTAACCGTCTCGGGCTGTTCCTGGGCAGCCGCGGCACGGGAGGGCTTGGCGGCCCGGCCCGCGTCAGCGGTCGAGCTGGGCCGAGGAGCAGCCGACTTGCGTCGGGCGGCCTTGGCGGACTTGGTGGACTTGCGCCGCGACGAAGCCGACTCCGGCACGAGTACGGTCACGCTCTCCTTGGCGAGGCTTCGGAGCACGGACTGCGCCTGCGACATCGGGATTTCGGCCTCTTCGAAGGCACGGCGCACGTCCTCGGGCTCAAGAAAGCCCTGGGACCGCCCACGCTCGATCAGCTGCTGAATGACGGGCTCTTGCAGTGACTCGGACTGCTTCGAGCGAGTCGAACTGGCAGATGACACAAACACCTCTCGAACGGACGTGTGGCGAGATTGTCGGACCCGGTGGTCCGCCTGGCCGGGACCGGGCACTGCATCCTCTCCCACCTGCGGCCTGGGATCGTCCCCACTGGGCGGGGAAGCCGGGGGCACCCCCGCTTCACGGGGCACGACGGCTTCTTCACTGTAGGCAAGGCAATGGACTTGTTCGTACGGTCTACCGCTCCGACACGGAATCGATCACCGGAAGCTGAACGGCGAGCAGAGTGACATCATCGTCCTGCTCATACCCTTCGAGCATGCTCTCAACAAGGTACTCCAGCATCTGCTGTGGATCGCCCACCACTTCGGGCTGAGCCGTTGACGCCACACTGACGAGCTTGTCGAGACCGGCGTCGACGGATCGACTGCGGTTCTCAACCAGTCCATCGGAGTAGAGGGCCACGGTGTTACCGGGTTGCACGAAGAATTTGTGGTGGCCTCGTGTCGAGCTGACCCCGAGCGGTGTGTCCGGCTCGGTGTCGAGCAGGGACGGCCCCGCGCTACCGGCGACCACCAGCGGCGGGAGATGGCCCGCGTTACTGAGGTCGAGTTGCCCGGTGACCGGGTCCAGGACGAAGTAGACCAGGGTTGTTACCTGTTCCATTCCCTCTGTGGCCGTGAACATGCGGTCGAGTCCGGTCAACACATCGGCCGGTTCGGGCATGGAGAAGGCCAGCGCACGCAAGGCGTTGCGAATCCGGCTCATTCCCGCGGCCGCCGGGATGCCCTTGCCCATGACGTCGCCGAGGACTCCGGCGACACGGCCGTCGGGCAGGGGGAATGCGTCGTACCAGTCGCCGCCCACCTGCACGTGTTGGGAGCCCGACCGGTAGTAGGCGGCCAGGCGTACTCCACGGACCTCGGGTAGCTCCTCCGGCAGCATGCTGCGTTGGAGGTCCTCCGCGGTGCCGTGTTCGCGCTCGTAGACGATGGCCCGGCCTATGGCCAGGGCACACTGTCCGGCGAGCGCCTCCAGGAAAACGCGCTCCTCGTAGGTGACCTCGCGCTGGGCCTCGAAGGAGAAGCGCAGCGCGCCGATGGGGCGCCCCGCCGCCATCATGGGCAGCGCCACCCAGGCGCGCTCACGCGTCTGCTCGGCCAGCGCCTCGACCTCGGCGGCGTCCTCCATGAGTTCGCGCAGTTCCGCCGGGCTCGCGGCCAGCTGGGGCACGCGGTCGGCGACGGCTTTGGCCGCCACGTCGGGATAGTCCAGGCCGAAACCGCGCTCAGGCAGACCCAGGCAGCCGTCGGCGGAGAGCATCCGCAGGCGCAGGCGGTCCCGGTCGAAGAGGGCCAGGGAGGTGTGGTCGGCGCCCACACCGGAACGGCCGATCTCCGACATGGCCTGGACGACCTCGTCCGCGCTGAGCGCTTCGGCCAGGTCAGAGGTGGCCTTCTGGAGTCGGGCGGTACGCATCGCCGCCTCGCTGAGCTGCTGGTTGAGGCGCTGGCGCAGTTCGTCGGCCTCGAGTTCGGTGGTCACATCCACCAAAGTGCCGACCCATTCGGCGGTCTCGGCGCCGTCCATGACCGGATTGGCCCGGGCACGGTAGTGGTCGTAGCCACCCGCACGGGTGCGCACGCGGAACGTGGCGTCGAAAGGGGTGGCGTCCAGGACGGCGTCGTCCCAGGCGCGTTCGACCCGGGAGCGGTCGTCGGGGTGGAGCGCGTCCAGCCAGCCCCGGCCGAGGTAGGCGTCCAGGTCCTGGCCGGTGATGGAGCGCCACTGGGGACAGTCCTCGCCGACGTCGCCGCAGGGCCCCGCCGACCAGACGATCTGGTTGCCCGCCTGCAGCAGGGCGCGCACCCGCTGCTCTTGGCGGTCGTGCTCCTGGCGGTCGGCGCCTTCGTGGTCCCGCGCAGCGATGAGGGCGATGTACTCGCCCCCGTCGGCGGGCCCGTTGACCGGAAACCAGGTGAGGTCCCAGGCCTGCCCGGAGGGGGTCAGGTGGCGGTCGCGTACTGCGTGGCCGTGCTCGCGCACGCTCGCCAAGGTGTCACTGTGCGCGGAGGCGCCGGCGGGGTCGTCGGCCGCCTTGAGCACCTGGGTCGGTGTGCGGCCCAGGCAGCGGTCCGGGGTGCTGCCGAAGACGGCGGCCATGCGCTGGTTGATAGAGCCGAAGCCGTCGTCGGGGCCCAGCAGGGCGAATCCGATAGGTGCATCGGTGAGAAGGGATTTCACCGCGTCTGGCAGTTCCGCCACGCTGATCCGGGGTGGGGGAATGGACGTCTCGGCGCTCAACTGCTCGACACCTCCGGAGCCGTCGGAATCCCCACCAGAGTTTCGATGGGGCTGTTTCTGGACCGCGTGGCCCACTGCGCACCGTGCACGCCGCCCCTTCCCGGCGGCACCGTGGCGCGGGACGCGCGGCACCGAATCGGATCGGGGGCTCCGCGACTCCCAGGAGTCACGCTCCATGACTCCTCTCGGCCGCTGTCACGGCTCAAGCATAAGACACACCCGTCCACACGCAACGGCCGTCATGGCGGGGGCCGTCGGTGGACTCGGAAGGCAAATAGTAGGCCACCGACCCCTCAGGACGCAGCCGACCGGGGCTTTTACGGGCGTGTTTTCCCATAATTCTCGGGCTTGGGCAAGGATGGCGGGTTTGCGACGAACTCTTCGAAACCGGACTGTTATATGTCCGAAACGTCCATTTCGCCTTGATGACCTGCGGTGATGTTGTGACTCGAGTAAACCGTACCTCCCGCAGGTTTTATCAACAGCGTGCCGCGGGAGGGGTTGACAGTCCGTCCAGAACAAGTGGAATGGGTGGAGGTCACCGTCCAGGCCATCTTCAGCTAGGGGTGTGAGCGAGAATGCTCCAGACCTTCCCGGTCCAGGATCTCAGGCAGATCTCGGCGAGGCTTCACAACGAGTTCAGCGGGCTGTCACCCCGCTGCGTCGAGCGCTGTGTCAGCGATACCTGGAACTGCGTCGAACACCTGGGCATCACGGTCACACCCAACCTCGTCGAGCGAGTCGCCCGCGAGCACCTCGAAGCGATGGTGAAATCCGTGCCGCCCTCGCAGACGACCAGGAGGACCGCGCTCCACTCGGGAACCACACTGCTCACCGGCCACCGGGCGATTCCCGAACCGCGCTGACCCGCGAACTACCTTCGGGCACGGACCACGACGGCCCGTGCCCGGCCTTTCCGCGCCCGGGTCCGTGCGGCTCTCAGGCCTGTCGACCCTCTCGTCCACAACCGGGGCCAGACCCGGTTCCAACTGGCATACGCTCGGACTCGTGCCCTCCCCTACGCCGTCACCCACAGGCCCCGACGTTCCCGCCGCCGCTTTCGAGGAGATGCTGCGCGCCGCCAGAGCCCTGCTCGCGATGCGGCACCCGCTCGACGCCGAGCTGGCCTTCAGTGAACTCCTCGGAACCTGGTGGGGTGAGCGGGTCCCCGGGGTCGACGTCCAGCGCCTGCTCGGCGAGGGCCTGATCACGCACGCCACCGCCTCCGGCAAGCCGGCCGGACTGGGCGTCCTGGCCGGGGTCACCGCCTTGGGCACCTCGGCCTCCCAGCGGGAGCTGGCCGAGCAGGGCATGATCGCGCTGCGTGAACGGGGCCTGCAGGCCCCGGCCTGGGCCACCCAGCTGGGCGCGGTGACCCCCGTTTCCGTGTACGTGAACGGCGACCATTTCGGCGACACCGACGACGTGGTGTGTGTGTTCAGCCGTGACGCCCCCGACAGCACCGGTTCCCTGCCGCCTGAACACGCGCTCATCCTGGTCGTGGACCACAACAGCGGCGGGCTGCTGCGCGATGCCTGGGTCACCACCAAGGTCGACCAGCTGCTGGAGCAGTGCCGTGAGCGCGCGGGCAGCGACGACTTCGCCCGGTTCGAGCAGCTGGAGCTGAGCGAGGCCCGCCCCCTGCTCTCGCGTGCCTTGGAGCGCACCGAACGCTTGGTCACCGGGGCCGCCGCCGACCCCTCCGCGGGTCCCGCGGTGGAGCCGGTGGGTATCGCCGCCTCCGACCTCACGGGCGGATCGTTGGCGGCGCACTTCGCCCTGGCAGCAGCCCGTGTACAGCGGTTGCCCTATCCGCCCAAGGGCGTCTCCGACTCCCCCGTCCCGGTCTGGCGGCGCGACCGGCGCGCGGTCCTGGCCGCACGTTTCCTCGCGTCGGACCAGGCCGCAGAGCTTTCGGACTCCTACGCCGCCAGCCGGTGCACGGACCACATCATCGCGCACGGCTGCAACGTGGACAGCGGGCGCCCCACACGGGTCAGCCCGCTCAAGATCGAGTCGTTCCTGCTGCACTGGTTGCCCGGCAGGGTGGTGCTGCTTCCCGAGGAGCAGGAGGCGATGCCGCACGTCCTCGCGGCGTGGGTGCGCTGGGCCGGGCCTCGGACCCAGCTGCCGGAGGTTGCCGTGAGCGCCACTCTTGACGCCCTGTGGGAGGCAACCTCCGAGTTCTCCCGAACCTACCGGGACCCGGCGCGCCCGCTGGGCCTGCGCCAGGAGGCGGTGCGCCGGCTGCTGCCCGACGGCGACTTCGCGTCCCTGGCCCGGCGGATGTTCGCCTTCCCGCTGTTGTCCAGTGAACTCGTGACGGGGGCTCCGGAAGAGTTCGACCCCGCGACGTCGAAGGGCCGCCGGGCACTGCTCAGACTCGACCACTACGGCGAGTACGAGGCCGCCACCCCGCACAGCGGTCGGCACCACTCGACGGGCCAGGACCACTGGTACCGCCCGGTGACCGGAAACGACCCCGAGCGGGAGCGGGAGCTGGACCGCCACGAAAGGCTGGCCAAGAGGTTGTGGGACGGCCGTCCGGCCAACTTGTGGGCGGCGGCCAGAAGGCTGCTGGACCGGGGGATCGATCGGCCGACGGTGCTGGAGACCCTGGTCGAGGCCCTGTACTCCGCCAACAGCGAGGGGGATCTGCGGCGAAGGCTGGACGCGCTCTAAAAGCCTGTGCCCATCGGCACGGGTGTTCGGAAGCTGGCCGTCAGGCACCGACCATGAGGGCGAACCCCCACACGACCAGACCCGCGCCGGCGACGGGCAGGGCCGCGGCCAACACCATCATGCCGGGGAAGTCGGCGGCGGGCTCGTTGGAGTCCGGGGCGTCGGGGTCGTACCGGACCACGAGCTGACCGCCTCGGCGCGGCTTCCGCAGGACAGGGGTATCGGTACCGGTGTGATACTTGCCCTTGGGATCAGCGAAGCGGTACTTCACCACGGTGGTGGTGGAGTTCGCGTTGCCGCTGCCGGAGCTGCTGGGGTCCTTGCGCTCCCGTACTGAGATGACGGTCCCGTCGGCACGATGCCAGGTGCGCCGCCGCCTCCACGCGTTGACCCCCATGCCGAGGGGCACCACCACGAGGACCAGCCCGACCGCCATCGCCAGGAAACCCCACCCCACCGCGCCTCCTCAGCCGCCCACCAGGAAATTCCGGACATTTTCGCACAGCCATGCATCGGCGCCCCGAGCGCACCAGCGTCAGTCGACGGTGTGGAGCGACGCTCCCAGTCCAGCCGACTCGACCCGCTCGGCTATTCCGGACGACTCAGCGCGGACATTCCGCCGCGCGGAATCACCCGTCCCGCGCGGCCCGTGGACGATCAGCGGAGCATGCGCTCGCGGAGGCTCTCCAGGGTGCCGCCGGAGAGTTTGAGGCCGTCCACGACGTAGTTGTCGAAGGATCCGTAGACCTCCTCGATGTGCCCGAATGAACTGTCCAGATAGTCGGCGCGCACGCGGGTCATCGGTTCGACGTCGGACCAGGGCAGGCCGCTGTGCTCCGTCAGCTGGCGCATCCAGTGGTCGGTGTTGGCCTGGCGCTCGTTGCTGGTCAGGTAGTCCTGGGTGATCGCCTCGCGGTCCACACCGAGCAGGGTGAGCAGCAGGGCCGCTCCCCAACCGGTGCGGTCCTTGCCCGCGCTGCAGTGGAAGACCAGGGCGGTCGGACCCTTGGCGGCGCGCTCGACCAGGTCCCGGTAGCCCTCCAAGGCCTCGGCGTCGGTGACCAGCTCGCGGTAGACGTCGAACATGAAGCGCTCGGCGGCACCGTTCCCGAACATCGCCCGGGCCTGTTCCTCGTCGGCGAGGAGCTCCACGAAGTTGGCCCCGGCCGCCTCGGCGTTCTGCACGCCCACGGCCGCGTACTCGGCGCCGTCGGGAACCTGGTCGGGAAGGCGGCCTCGCTCGTGGTGGGTGCGGAGGTCGATCAGCTGGCGGATCCCGAAACCGTTGTACGTGGGCACGTCCTGCTCGGAGATGCTGTGTAGGGCGTCGGACCGGTAGAGGAGACCGCCACGTACGGTGAGGCCTTCCCTTGTGCGGTGACCGCCGAGGTCGCGGAAGTTGGGGGCGCTGGGGAGGAGGAAACCGTCATTCGTCACGTTCGCGACAATACCCACCACCCCAGAACCCCGCCAGAAAACGGTCAGGACTTCACGCGCAGGGCCTCGATCTCGACGCCGGCCTCTTTGACGTCCTTGGCGGTGTCGACTCCGCGCCAGAAACCGTCGATGCGGTAGGCGGTCAGCTTGCCTTCCTTCGCCAGGTCCGGGAAGGTCGAGGACTCGTGGTCGCCCTTGGTCGGCAGCAGCGCGGTCAGGCCCGGCTCGAACAGGTAGACGCCCGCGTTGATCCAGACCGGCAGGAGAGGGCTCTGTGTGAAGCCCTCGATGCGGTCCTCGCCGTCGACGTCGACAATGCCCCAGGTGGTACGGAACTGGGACAGGGCAAGCGTACCCAGACCGCCCTTGGCCCGGTGGTGCCGGGTGAACTCGTCCAGGGGGAACCAGGTCAGGACGTCGCCGTTGAGCGCGAAATAGGGGGCCTCCTGTTCGCGGAGGCCGGTGGAGGCATAGCGGAGCGCACCGCCGCGGCCGAGCGGTTCGTCCTCGACCAACAGCGTGATCTCCGGGCCGCCCTGGCGCGCTTCCAGGTGCTCGCGCAGGACCTCGGCCTTGTAACCACAGGAGACGACGGCCTGCTCGACCCCATGGGCGGCCAGCCACTCCAGCTGGTAGTCGATGATCGGTCGACCGGCCACCTCCACCATCGCCTTGGGGCGGGTGTCGGTATAGGGACGCAGCCGGGTGGCCTGTCCACCGGCGAGGATCAGCGCCTGCGTGACGGGGGACTCGGTGGATGAAGGTGAAGCGGTCATGTACCGGACAGTAGCACCAGGCACGGCCGACGGCTCAAGGCGTGTTCATCCAGCTGGCGTCAGCTCTGTTGCGTGGCATCCGAGTAGGCCTTGCGAACGTCCCCGCTGGTCACCACGGTGAGCTCGGTCGCCGTGGCGTCCTCCCCCACTTCCAGGGACACCCTGAGATCACGGTGGGAACATGCCCTCTCATAGAGAGAACGGGCGAAGCGCCCGTTGCCGAGTTCGTCGATCCAACCGGTCTCGCACACGTGGGCGAAGATGCTGTGCAGGTCGTCCCGCGCGGTGTCGTCGAAGGCGTCATGACTGCGGGCCGCCACGGTGTCCGCGATCTCGGAGAGCTCGTCGGGGCTGTAGGAGGGGAACCGCACCCGCACGTTGAACCGGGAGGACAACCCGGCGTTCGAGGCAAGGAAGCGGTCCATCTCCGCCGTGTAGCCGGCAAGCACCACCACGAGCCGGTCGCGGTCGTCCTCGGCCCGCTTGAGGAGGGTCTGGATGGCCTCGGCGCCGAACGCGTCACCGCCGCTGTAGCCGGGGTTGACCAGGGAATACGCCTCGTCGACGAACAGCACCCCGCCCAGGGCCCGGTCGATCAGGCGGTTGGTCTTGACGGCGGTCGCACCAAGGTGTTCACCGACGAGGTCGGCGCGCTGGGCCTCGACCACCTCGGCACGGCCCAGCATGCCCAGGGCGGAGAAGACGCGTCCGAGCACGCGCGCCACCGTCGTCTTTCCCGTTCCCGGGGGCCCCGTGAACACCAGGTGGCGCATCGGTGGCTGGTGTGGCAGGCCCTGCTCCTCGCGCAGCCTCGCCACCCGGAGCTGCGCCACCAGCGAGCGCACCTGTTCCTTGACGGGTTCCAGGCCGATCATGCCGTCGAGCTCGGCCATCGCCTCCTCCAAGCCGGGCGACTCGCCGAAACCGGGCAGGCGGGAGGTGAGCTCGTTGTAGGCCGACTCGACGTCCTGGCTGTGCACGGTAACGAGATCGTCGGCGCTGGGCCGGGGTGCGGGCTCGCCCTCGGTCACCCCGGAGGTCACCACCCGCACGTCGCGGGCCTGAGCGGCCTTCTCGACGATGGAGCGGGCGAAGCGGCCGTTGCCCAGCTCGTCTACGGCCTCCCGCTGGACGGTCTGGTCGAACCGCCTCCGCAGTGTCCGGGCTGCATCGGAGTCGAGGGCGTCACCGCGCTGAGCCACCAGCGACTCGGCGATGCGGAACAGCTCGGCCGCGGAGTAGCTGGGGAAACTGATGCGCGTGGCGAAGCGGGAGGCCAGACCGGGGTTGGAGGCCAGGAAGGCGTCCATCTCCTTCTCGTATCCGGCGAGGATGACCACGAGCTGGTCGCGGTCGTCCTCGGCCCGCTTGAGGAGGGTCTGCACGGCCTCGTTGCCGAACCGGTCGGACTGGCCGTCGCCCTCGTTCACCAGCGAGTAGGCCTCGTCGACGAACAGCACCCCGCCCAGGGCCTTGTCGATGAGCTCGTTGGTCTTGATGGCGGTGGCACCCAGGTACTCGCCGACCAGGTCGGCGCGCTGGGCCTCCACAACCCGCGAGGTCGGCAGGAGGCCGAAGGAGTGGAAGATCGTGGCCAGGGTGCGGGCGACGCTGGTCTTACCGGTACCGGGAGGCCCGGAGAAGACCAGGTGGCGCAGGGGGCGTTCGACGGCGATCCCGGCGTCGGCGCGCAGCCGGGCGGCCTCGATGGAGGCGGCGATCCCGCGGACCTGCTGCTTGACCGGGTCGAGGCCGATCATGTCCTCGAGTTCGGCCAGAGCCTGGTCGACCGGGACGGGCTCCTCCTCTCCCTCCGGTTCGCCCTTGGCGGCCTTGCCCCGTCGAGGGGTGTCCGAGGCGCGCCCGCGCAGGGGCGGTGCCTCCTCCCTCCTTCTGGGGATGTCCTTGGTTCCGGGACCGTCCTTGGCCCCGGACGGCCTGGAGGTGCTGTTGCGCCGTTTCTCGTCGTTCTCCCGGCTCTCCTTGGACACCTGCCCCGACGCGAGCAAGCGCCAGAGCAGACACGCGCCCGCGGCGAGGTAGAGCGCACCGATCCCGGCGCCGGAAGGGAAGGGTTCGACGACCATGCCGACCAGAGCGACGGAGAACCCGACGATGAGCCCGGCGGTCAGCGCAAGCAGGGCCGTGTGCCAGACGGGGAACTCGCGGGCGCGGCCCGCCGCGAGGACCGCCAGGAACGGCACCGGCAGGAGCAGCAGGGTGACCGGTTCCCCGGTGAGCGGGATCTGGAAGAGGGGCACCGTGATGAACAGCCACACCACCGACACCACAACGGTGAGGAAGGCATCGAAGGACCGCATCAGCGCGGCGAACGCCACCAGCAGAAGGAGCGTCACGACCAGTGCCGAGAGCACCGGAACCGGCGACAACAGGGCGATGACCGCGACCAGCGTGAGCACGGCCAACGCGGCCACCAGGCGCCTGCCGAGGGCGATCCGGTGGTAGCTGGCACGCAGGCGGTCCAGACCCGAGGCGCGGTCCGGCTGCGCGGCGGCGGTCGAGCGCGTCTCGCGCGTCATCCATGTCCCTTCCTGCGTGGGGGTCGCGTGGTCGGCCCGACGGTCCGTCCTGCGCTGGGCCCGGGGGACGGGTCAGGGGCTCGGGCCGAAGGTCGGGCCAGGGCAACCGGAGGGGGCCGGCACCCGCGACATGGCCGTGGACTAGGAACAGCCTTGCCCCAAGTGGGGGCGGATGTCCAGTCCGGGGCGGCGTGTCGTCGCCGGGCCCGGCTCACAGCAGGGGGATCTGGCCCCCGGGAGCGAGCCGGACCTTGCGCAGGTGGCGCCAGCGCGGCAGGTCGTCGAGGTAGGCCCAACTCATCCGGTGGTGCGGGGTGGGCCCGGCCTCCGCCAGGGTCGTCTTGTGCACGGGAGAGGGGTAGCCCGCGGCCTTCTCGAAGCCGTAGCCGGGATGCTCCTCGGCGAGTTCGGCCATGAGGGCGTCGCGGCGCACCTTGGCGAGGACCGCGGCCGCTGCCACGCTCACACAGGTGAGATCGCCCTTGACCTGGGTGCGCACCCGCCAGGGTCGGCCGATGAAATCGTGCCGACCGTCGAGGATGACGCCCTCGGGACTGGGTGCCAGCGCGTCAAGGGCGCGCCGAGCGGCCCGATGCAAGGCCTCGGTCATGCCCACTTCGTCGATCTCGGCCGCCTCGGACCATCCGAAGGCGTGGTCGGCGACCCAGGGCTCGACCAGTTCGGCGAGTTCACGGCGGCGCTTCGGGGTGAGGCGCTTGGAATCGGTGAGCCCGGCGGGCGGCGCACCCTCGCCGGGCACGGCGGCACACACCAGGAGGGGCCCGGCCCAAGCGCCCCGACCCACCTCGTCCACTCCGGCCACCACACGCGCGCCAGCGGCACGGAGCTCGTCCTCGACCTCGAAGGTCGGTGCGGGCGGCGGGCTGTTCTTCTGCGAAGTCGTCGGCACAGCACAACCCTAGGGCTATGGAGCCGCTTCCAGTGCCGGTTCGTGTGCGGAGCGGGACAGGTACAGGGAGACGGCCAGCGCGACAGCCGTGGTGAGCGCGGAGACCACCAGCAGCGCGGACTGCCCGATGACAGCCAGTAGTGCGCTACCCAGGGCGAAGCCGACGTTCTGGGCGGCGAAGGCCCAGGAGAAGTACCCCGCGCGCTGGCCGACGGGCACGGCGGTGTCAATCATGTGGGAGCGCAGGCCGAGGAGTGCCGCGACGGGAAGGCCGCTCAGGAGCAGCGCGAAGGCCGCCATGGGCAGGGGCGGCCCCGCAGCCAGGAGCAGGCAGCCCACGAGGAGCAGGGTGGCGGCCCCGATCGCCCACGCCGCCTCGTGGCGCCCGGGTACCCGGGCGGCGTCCAGAAAACCGCCGACGATGCTGGCCAGGGACAGGAGAAGGAAGACCACCCAGGCTGTGCTCACGTCGTATCCGTAGGCGACCACGAGAGCGGTGGCCCCCACTTCCACAGCGGCGAAGTACAGGCCGATGGCCGCACCGAACACGATCCAGCAGACCGCCGCAGTGCTCCAGCGGAGCCGGTGCGCGGCCACGCGGTCCTCACCTGCCCCGTCCCCACCGGTTCGGGGGTCGGGAAGTCCGGTCAGGGGCACCGCTGCGGCGGCCACCAGACTGAGCAGGGCGACGGCGGCAAGCGGCCCCAGCGGATGGATCGGCGCAGCGGCAGCTACGACCAGCGGGGCGAGGAAGATCAGCAGGTCCATGAAGGTGACGTCGACGGTGGATGCGGAGCGGCCCGCACCCTCGGGGACGGTGCGTAGGAGCAGGGAACGGACCACTCCCCCGGACCCCGCGATCACCGTTCCCGCCAGGGCTGCGCCCAGGTACCAGGTCCACGCGGGCTGTCCGGTCCCGGCCGCGACCCAGACCCCGGCCCACAGCAGTCCGTGTGCGCCCATCTGGACCGCGAGTACGCGGCGCGGCGACCAGCGGCCGACGATCCGGGCCGCGACCGGGGTTGCGGCGAGCATGCCGACCACGTGGGCGGTGGTCATCAGGGCACCGGTGTCGATGCTGCCGGTGATGAGGAGGCTGGTGGTGGTCGCGGCGACGGCGACCATCAGTGCGGGTGCTCGGCACAGGGCCGCGACCAGGGAGTAGGTCCAGAATCGTCGGGAGGTGAGTGTGGCTCTGAGGGGTAAGTTCATGCAACCAACGTAACGGTTTCCTACGACATTCTACCGTTACATGGGAGCATGGGGGGATGACCTCGGAGTATTCGGTGGAAGACCTACTGCGGATCACCTTGGACCTGATGGCCACCCGCCCCGTGGGTCAGTGGCCGGAGGAACTGGATTCCTTGGAACGCCTACGCCCGCTGGCCCCGCTGGCCCTGACTGACACCTCACCCGGCGACCTCGCCGAGGTCCGCGCTCTGCGCGACCGCCTGACCCCGCTGGTCCTGGACCCGGACCCGGCGGCGGCCCCCGCCACGCTGTCCGCACTGGCCGCGGAGTTCTCACTCACCCCCGCCGTGGACTCCCTGGGCGGCCCGCTACGGCATGTGAGCCCGGACCGGCGTCCGGTCGCCCGCGTGGCCGAGGCCCTGATCCCCGGCGTGATGCGGGCGTGGGAGGTGGGGCTTCTCGCACGTGTGCGCTCCTGCGGGGCTGACAACTGCGACACCCCGTTCTTGGACAGCTCGCACCGGGCCAACCGGCACTACTGCTCCGACCGCTGCTCCACCCGGATGCGGGTCCGCAGGCACCGCGAGCAGGCGGCCAAAGCAGGGCAGTGAAACCGCCGGGGAGCCAATCCGCCGAGCATTGTGCGACTCACCGACGACCACATCCAGCAATGCTCCGTCACCTTAGGTAGTTTCCGCTTGTCGGAACCGCCGTGCCGGGCCGCCCGGGAGGAATGGACATGCAGCGCACCACGCCCACGACACGGTCGGCGTCCCGGCCAGGGCCCCGGACCAAGCACCGCGTCACCCGCGGACGCCTCTACGACATCGCCTCGGCCGCCACCCGGGTGGGGGTGGGCTGGGTGTTCGCGGAGTACGGTCTGGCGCTGCGCAACCGCGAGGCGATGGTCGCCGAGCGCCTCTCAGATGCCGGGATGCCCATCGCGGCCTTCGTCGCACCCCTCGTTCCGGTGCTGTTGGTGGTGCTCTCGATCGCCTTCGCCGTGGGCCTGCTCACATGGCTGTCCGGACCCTTGCTCGCCTTGGCAGCCGTGGCCGGCACCCTGGCCGCGGGCGCCGAACACCTGTCCCCGTTCGGGTCTTGGGGCGCGACCGTGCTGGTCACGACTGCGTGTGTCCTCCTGTCAGTGAACGGCGGACGATGGTCGTGGGACTACCTGGTCCTCGCTCCCCGGCCTCCCGCTCGCCGGTCCGCCCGGCACCGGCCGCCAACCACGACACAGGGGAAAGCTCCCACTATTTCTCACCGACGCCCCGAACACGCTCCGCCACTGCTCTATCCTGTGGAACAGGCCGCGCTACGACGGCCGTATCGACTGTGACGCGGCCCGTCGATCCCCTGTGGATACTCCCGGGCACCGCGTCGCCACAAACCGGATTCCGGTGGGGGGAAAGCCATGTCCGCCTCAGCTTCCGGCCCGAACCCCGACGGTTCCGTGGCCAAGCTGATCGAGATCGCCGAGAAGCCGACGCTGGGTGAGCGCCTGATCAGTTGGGCCTCGCGGCCACCCGGTCGGCTCTACATCCCGGCGTGCGCGGTGATCGGACTCATCCTGCTCTTCGAGGACAGCGTGCCCGGGGGGCACCTTCCCACGTTCGTGATCGGCCTGGTCGGTGGGCTGCTCCTCGCCGGCATGGGCGCCCTGCGCCTGGGGATCGCGCTCGCCATCGCCCGTCCCATGATCCGCTATTACTGGCTGCGCTGGGTCTCCGCCCCGATCATCGCGGCCATGGCGCTGGGTCTCTCCGTCGCCGACCTGCCCCTGCAGATGCGCGTGCAGGCCTCCTCCGAGCAGCTCCTCGAGTTGCGTGACGAGGTGGACAGCCCCACCACCACCTCCCGTGACGGTGAGTGGACCGGCCTGTATCCGTTGCGGAGCATCTCGGTGGGCGAGGAAGTCACCCACTACTCGGTGGAGGGCGCCGGGACCCTCCGGACCTCGGGCCTGGCGCACAGCTCCGAGGACATCCCTACGGGTGTCTTCGTGCCCGGACAGGGTTCCAGGATCTACGAGCACCTCTCCGGCGACTGGTACATCTGGGTGGACCACTGACCTTGCCGTGACCAGCGGCCCGGACTCTTACCCGGCTCTTTGCCGGGTACTGTCCCACTCCAACTCAACTCTCACCCTCGGCCTGTAGAGATAGGGGCGGTCCCCCGGGAGACACCCTCAAAGTGCTCCCCCATGGCAGCACCGCCCACCCGAGGAGAGGTTTCCATGCACGAGTTCGTGCTCACCCTTCACCTGCGCATCCACGACGCGATCACCGCGCTGCGCCGAGCCCACGCCGTGGGCGACGACGACCTGGCCACCTCTCAGGCGGGTGAGGTCGAGGACCTGGTGGAGATCGCCGCCCGGCACGGGATCGACATCGCCGGTTACGCGGCCCTGTCACCCACGGGCTGACGCCCCTCCGCCTCGACGCACGAAGGGGCCCCGCGACACCTTGGGTTCTAGCGGTGTCCGCGGGGCCCCTTTCCCGTGCCCGCCTAGTTCGGCGGCTCACGAAAACGGCTGTCAGCGGCCGCGGCGTCCCTGGTTTCCGCCGTACCCCTGACCCTGGTCGAACTGCTCACGCATCGCGTTGTCCTGCTGGCTCTGCTGTCCCTCCGACCGCTGCTGCTGTCGGGCGGCCGCGGCGGCCACCGACCCCTGCGCGGCGTCGAAGGCGTCCTGGGACGCCGACGGGCCCAGCGAACGGGAGGAGCCGCCCCCGCCGTTCATGACCTGCGGCAGCAACTGCGCCGTCAGGAGCGTCGACAGCGCCGAACCGTCCCCGGAACCGCCCTCGGTCTGCACCACGATCGGGCGCGGCGCGTGCTCGGCCAGCACGGCCCCCACATCGAGGCGCCGACGGGCCAGCTCGTACTCCAGCACCGCCCGGTTGTCCCGGTAGGCGGTGGCCAGGCGCTGCTGCGCCTTGGCTTCGTTCTCGGCGGCGACCAGGTCGGCCCGGCCGCGCGTCTCGATCTCGTACCGCACGCGCTGGGCCTCGGTCTCCTGCTCCTCCAACATCTGCGCGACGTCCTTGCGCGCCTTGTTGAGGGAGGCGTTGACCTCGACGATCTTGGCGTCACGGGTCTTCTTGGACCGCTCGATGTCCATGAGCAGGGTGTCGATGCGCCGCTTGCGGGCCAGCTCCCACTCCTGCTCGTAGGCGACCAGTTCCTTGGCGACCCGTTCACGGGTGGCCAGGTGCTGCTGGTACTGGCTGGGCAGCTGCACGTCCGGGATGTTGCAACCGGTGATGACCACGCCGTACTTGCGCAGCTGCTCGTTGAGCAGGCGGCGCATGTCCTCGACGTTCGAACCGCGCAGGTCGTAGGCGGACTCGGTGTTGACCATGCGGCTGCGCTGGCGGATCGCGTCCTGTACAGCGCTGGAGAGCACGAGGTCGAAGTTGCTCGCACCGATGGTGGTGACGAACAGGTACGGCTCCTCGATCCGGAACTTCAGGAAGAACTCGATCGACTTCAGCGGCACGTTCTCGCGCGTGGGGCAGGCCAGGACCGGCGCCGTGTACGGGATCTCCGTACGGGTGTCCACCACGAAGTCCACGCGGGACCACGGGTGCCACAGGTAGTGGCGGCCGGGGCCGATGCTCTTGGCGAAGGCACCGTACTTGGTGAGGATGCCGGTGGTGCCCTCCTCGATCTCCACGATCGATCCGCGCCACCACCACAGGCCCGCGGCGAGAATGCTGAGCACACCGACGATCAGGGTCGGCACGGAGAGGAGGCCGAACAGCACGGCCCCGTCACCGGCCACCATGTTGACGGCCATCATCAGCGCCGAGAGCAGCGCGAACAGGCCGAACCAGACCAGCATGGTCCAGCGCAGACCGCGGTTGTCACGCGGTATCACGACCGGGACGATGGCGCCTTGGTCGCCACCGCGCAGCAGTCCCGCGAGGTCGCTCCATGAGGCGAGGGACTCCTTGATGTTGGAGCCGCCGCCGGGGTTGAAGGACTCACTCATCTACTGACCTCCCGGGTTCTGGCCGTGGCCCTGGGGTCCGCCCTGCGCCCACGGGGGCGGCGGGGGATCCTGCGGAGGCTGTGCCTGCTGGGGCGGCGCCTGCTGGGGCTGCTGAGGGTGCGAGGGCTGGCCCTGCGGAGCCTGCTGGGGCTGCTGGGGCTGCTGGGGCTGCTGCGGCTGGGATTCCGGGGACGGCCCCTGCTCGTCCTGGGTGGCCTCGGAGATGCGCTCGTCGATGGCGTCGTCGCTCACCGACTGCCGGATCTCCTCGACCCGGTCCTCACCCGGGTCGTCGGCCTCAGGGTTCCGGACCTTGGCACTCTCGTCCTCGACGAGCTCGTCGATCTCCCGCTCGCGCTGCGAGATCCTGTCCTTGATGTCGCCCAGCCGCTCACGGATGGCGGCCATGTCCTCGGCGGAGAACAGGGCGGCATCGGCCTGGCCGATGATCTCCTGAGCGATACGCAGGTAGTCGACGCTGGCTTCGTCCCCGGAACCGATCCGCAGCACCTGAGGGAGGCTGTCGGAGACCGACTCCAGCTTGTCCAGGAGGTTCTCCCGGAAGCGGTAGTTGAGGATCTCCGGCGCCTCGGAAGCGCTGACCGCGCGGATGTCCAGGGCCTGGGCCTGGAGGAGCGCGGCGTTGGCGTTGGCCTCGGACTCGGCCTCCACGAAACGCTGCCGGGCCACGGCGCGGGCCCGGTTGGTCTCGCGCTCCAAGGCCGTGTCCATCTGCGCCTGGTACTGGGCGATGTCGGCCTGGATCGCCGAGAGCGTCTCGTTGAGGGTCGCGAGCTCCTTGTTCAGGTCACCCTCGTTCTGCTCCTTGCGCAGCTGCAGCTCGTACTCGAAGGTGTAGGCGTCCTTGGCCACGCGCACCATCTCGGGAGCCGCCAGGTCCATCCGGTACTCCTGGCTGGAGGGCTCGGCATGGGTGATGTTGGCGCTGGTGAGGACGACGATGCCGCCGAACTGCCGGTTCAGCTGGTCGAGCAGGGTGTGGGTGCTCTCACCGACCATGTCGTAGATCGCCGAGGCCTCCTGCTCGTAGATGAGGCTTCGGGTGGTCTCGCTGATCGCGTTGTTGAGCTTCTCCTGGAGGCCCGGGACACCACCGAGGGTGTACACGAAGTCCGTGGCCCGCTCGATCTTGAACTGCACGAACAGGTCGACCGAGGCCTGGACGCCGCTCTTGGTGGGCGCGGAGCGGATCGGCGCGTTGAACGGGTACTCGCGCGTGGTGTTGACGATGTAGGAGACGCGCTTCCACGGGTTGAACAGGGTGACCCTGCCCGGCGCGTAGACGTTCTCCATCTTGCCGAAGCGGGTGACGATCGCCTCGCATCCCTCGGGCACCATGACCATGCCTTGGCGCCACCACATGAACGCGGTCACACCGAGGGTGATGATCCAGTAATGGAGTCCGAAGAACGGGTTGAGCAGCGGGTTGACGCCCTGGCCGACGGCCTGGGTGGCGCCCACCGTGACGGTCCCGACGATACCGATGATCACCAGGGCGATCGCCGGAAGCATCGTGACGAGCGTGCGGCCCCGTGGGATGACCATCGGGCAGATCACGTGGACCGGTCCGCCCCGGCCGCGCTCGTAGTAGCTGCGGTTGAGCGCCTCGCCCGCGTTGCCGAGCGCGGCGCTCTTCTGCTCGATCCGGGTGTCGACGGAGGCGCCCTGCTCACGCGCGGCGACGAAGTCCCGCGGGTCGAGTCCGCCCTCCGCACTCTGACCGGACCCCTGGTCGGAGCTCTGAGCAGCCCCTTGGCCAGCGGCCTGTTGCACTGCGTCGGTCACAACCTCGCGCGGGTCGCCCCCTTGGGCTACCGCACCGGCCGCGCCGCGCACGGTCTGCGCGAACGACATAGGCATGCACTCCTTGTCACAGGAAGATCGGGAACTATCGGCTTCGACGCGGCGTACCGTTTTCCGGTTCCAGGTCGGGACGGGGTTGACGCACGAAACAGCGGTAGTGGTCTGCGTCTAGCCTTTCACGCCCACCAACCGAAACCCATGGGTTGTTTCCCGAGTGTGACTGGGAATCAGCTTCCCGGTAATCCCGCCCGACCAGTACTTCGAGCGGGACAGCCACCGAAACCCGCGCGCCAAATGGTGCGGCACTCACCGTGGGGCTAGGGTCGATGACGCCGAATCGGAACAAAACGGGGGTCCCCATGCCCGCAGTACCCAGTGCCGCCCTGACCACCGCCGGTCTCATCGGCGGCTACTCGGTCGCCCGCGCCACCGGCAACCGCCCGCTGGGCGGCGCGGTCCTGGCCGCCTTCGGAGCGGCGGCCTTCGAGACCACGCGCCGCCGCTCGGGCCTGGGCTCGGCGACCGCGCTGGCGGGGGTGTACGTGGCCGCTTTCGGCCTTTCGCACCCGCTCTCCAAGAAGGTCGGTTCCTGGCCCGCCGTGCTTGGCGTGACCGCGGCGACCGCCGCCGTCGCAGCGGCGACGGGCAAGCGCGCCGAAGGCTGACGGCGGCCGCGGTGCCGCCGTCCGGTCGGCCGACGATCCGTCATCGTCCGTGAATGTAGGCCTCCAACTGGCTGCGGTCGTCCTCCAACACCCGCAGGCGGCTCTTGACGAGGTCACCGATGCTGACGATGCCCGCCAGCCGACCCTCGGAGGTCACCGGCACATGCCGGAAACGCCGCAGGGTCATGTGTTCGCTGACCTCTTCGACCGTGTCCTCGGTGGTGCAGGTGACCACGTCGGCGGTCATGATCTCCGTAACCTGCGCGGACAGGAGGTCGGGCCCTCGATGTTCCAGGTGCCGGACGACGTCGCGCTCGGAGACGATCCCGATGAGTGTGTCGTTCTCGGCGACGACGATGGCGCCGATGTTGTGGTGGGCGAGTGCGGTGAGCAGCTCCGCGACGGTCGCGTCAGGAGCGACGGTCACCACCTCCGGACCCTTCGTCCGGAGAATCGCGGCAATCAGCATGGGGTCCACCTTCCGCTGAAGCTCGCTGGGTGCCGATGGGTTACCCGCTCCCCTCCACCACCAACCACAGGTATGGACCACCCCAGACCCGGGCGGTCCCTCACCCACGATCCAAGACCGCAACCGGGCGTTGTCGCTGAGGCTGACCTACTGGACCAGGCCCCAGTTGTCCCGGCGGTTGGGCGTATCGAGCAGACGGTCCTGCCAGTCCTCCGCGTACTCGCGCAGGGCGTCCACCATCTCGGTGACCGCTTCGTCGAAGGTCGAGCCGTCCGCCGCCACAGGCACGCCGGGGATGAAGGAGGTGTTCACGAGCCTCGGTGCACGTGTCGAAGTGGACCGGTCTGGGAGAATGACAAGGAGGGGAGGTGGCGCTGAGCGCCACCTTCCCTCCTGTGCCCGGGTGCCGGCTTACGACTCAGCCGCCCGTGGTCCGAGCAGGCTCAGTGGTCAGCTGCAGCCGCTGGTGGCACCGCAGCCCTCACAGGCGTAGCAGCTGCCGGACGGGCGCATCTTGGTACCGCAGGTGATGCACAGCGGGGCGTCGGCCACGAAGCCCCCGGTACGCGGCGCCTCGGCCGTGGGCGCGGCCTCGGTGGACTGCTCCTCCTTCGGGGCGGCCGGGGCCGCGTCCGTGGAGGCGGCCGACTGCGCGTACGACTCGACCTGGGCGGCCAGCTGCGCCGGGTCCTCACCGTTCAGCTGCGCCTCGCGCTCAGAGGCGGACAGGACGCCGAGGGCCGCCCGCTCCTCGTAGGGCAGGTGGTCCAGGGCCAGGCGGCGGAAGATGTAGTCCACCACCGACTGCGCCATGCGCACGTCCGGGTCGTCGGTCATCCCAGCCGGATCGAAGCGCATGTTGGTGAACTTCTCCACGTAGGTCTCCAGCGGGACCCCGTACTGGAGGGCGATGGAGATCGCGATGGAGAAGGCGTCCATGACCCCGGCCAGGGTCGACCCCTGCTTGCCGAGCTTCATGAAGACCTCACCGAGGCCGTCGTCCGGGTAGGAGCCCGCGGTGATGTAGCCCTCGGCACCGCCCACGGAGAACGAGGTGGTCTCGCTCGGCCGCTTCTTCGGCAGCCGGCGGCGGACCGGGCGGACCACCTCCACAACCTGGGGGGCGTCCTCGGACTTGTCCTGGGTCTTGGCGGTGGACAGCGGCTGGCCGACCTTGCAGTTGTCGCGGTAGACCGCCAGGGCCTTCAGCCCCAGGCGCCAGCCCTCGTAGTAGATGTGCTCGAAGTCGGCGACCGTGGCCTCCTCGGGCACGTTCACCGTCTTGGAGATGGCACCCGAGAGGAACGGCTGGGCCGCGGCCATCATGCGCACGTGGCCCATGGGCTGGATGTACCGGCGGCCCATGGCGCAGTCGAACACCTCGTAGTGCTCGGGACGCAGGCCGGGCGCGTCCTCGACGTGGCCGTTCTCGGCGATGTACTCGACGATCGCCTCGATCTGCTCCTCCTGGTAGCCCAGGTTCCGCAGCGCGCGCGGGATCGCCTGGTTGACGATCTGCATGGAGCCGCCGCCGACCAGCTTCTTGAACTTCACCAGCGAGAAGTCCGGCTCGATCCCCGTGGTGTCGCTGTCCAGCATGAAGGAAATGGTGCCGGTGGGAGCGAGCAGGCTGGCTTGGGCGTTGCGCCAGCCGTTGCGCTCGCCGACCTTGAGGCAGTCCGCCCACTCCTTGGTGGCGGCGGCGTGGATCGGCCGCTCCAGGACGCCGACCGTGCGCAGGTCGTCGTTGGCGGCGGCGTGCTTGCGCATGACGCGCTTGTGCGCCTGCTCGTTGCGCTTGTAGCCGTCGTAGGGCCCGACGACGCCGGCCAGTTCCGCGCTGCGGCGGTAGGCGGTACCGGTCATCAGCGAGGTGATGGCGGAGGCGACCGCGCGGCCGCCGTCGGAGTCGTAGGCGTGGCCGGTCGCCATGAGCAGGGCGCCCAGGTTGGTGTAGCCGATGCCCAGTTGACGGTAGGCGCGCGTGGTGTCGCCGATCTGCTGAGTCGGGAAGTCGGCGAAGGTGATGGAGATGTCCATCGCCGTGATGACCAGCTCGGTGAGCTTGGTGAAGGTCTCCACGTCGAAGCTGTCGTCCTCGCGCAGGAACTCCAGCAGGTTGATCGAGGCCAGGTTGCAGGAGGAGTCGTCCAGGCTGAGGTACTCCGAGCACGGATTGCTTGCGCTGATTCGTCCGGTTTCGGGGTTGGTGTGCCAGTCCTGGATGGTGCTGTCGTACTGGATGCCCGGGTCGGCGCACTCCCACGCGGCCTTGGCCATGCGGTGGAAGAGGTCCTTGGCGTCCACGGTGGCGAGGACCTCGCCCGTGGTGCGGGAGGTGAGCCCGAACTCGGACCCGGTGTCGACGGCGCGCATGAAGGCGTCGGAGACCCGGACGGAGTTGTTGGCGTTCTGGTACTGGACGCTGAACATGTCGTCGCCGCCCAGGTCCACGTCGAAACCGGCGTCGCGCAGGGCACGGATCTTGTGCTCCTCGCGGGACTTGGTCTCGACGAACTCCTCGATGTCGGGGTGGTCGACGTCCAGCACGACCATCTTGGCCGCGCGCCGGGTGGCGCCGCCGGACTTGATGGTCCCGGCTGAGGCGTCGGCACCGCGCATGAAGGAGACCGGGCCCGAAGCGGTGCCGCCGGAGGTGAGCAGCTCCATGCTGGAGCGGATCCGGGACAGGTTCACACCCGCGCCGGAGCCGCCCTTGAAGATGATCCCCTCCTCCTTGTACCAGTCGAGGATCGACTCCATCGTGTCGTCGACGGAGAGGATGAAACACGCTGAGACTTGCTGCTGGGAGGCGGTGCCCACGTTGAACCAGACCGGCGAGTTGAAGCTGAAGAGCTGGTTGGCCAGCGCGTGCTTCAGCTCGTGGTCGAAGATCTCCGCGTCCTCTTCGGAGGCGAAGTAGCCGCTGGTGCGCCCGGTCTCGGTGTACATACCGACGACGCGGTCGATGAGCTGCTTGAGGCTCCACTCCCGCTCGGGGGTGCCGACGGCGCCGCGGAAGTACTTGCTCGCGACGATCTGGCTGGCGTTGACCGACCAGCTGGCGGGGAACTCGACGCCGCGCTGCTCGAAGTTGACGGTGCCGTCGCGCCAGTTCGTCATGACGACGTCGCGGCGCTCCCACTCGAGGGCGTCGTAGGGGTGTGTCCCCTCGGCCGTGAAGACCCGCTTCATCTTGAGGCCCTTGCGGGGCCCCTTGCCCTTGCGCCCCGCTGGGCCGCTGGTGGTTTCGGTCATGGTGGCGTCTCCCCGAAAATGCTCTTCGTGCGCGGACCGGAGGTGACCGCGCGGGCGTACTTGAAGGTCGGGGTGGTGCGGGCACGGTGGCGTGCTCTGTCGTCCCGTGTCAGACCACCCTGGGGCGGCTGGTCCCGGCGGCGCGCTCGACGCGCGGGGGCGCTACCCGGTGGAAGTCGTGTCGACCGCGGGAGTCTCCTCGTCCTCGCGGTCCTGGCGCAGGCTGGCGATCTCGGACTCGAAGTCGGCCAGGCTCTCGAAGCCCCGGTAGACGCTGGCGAAGTGCAGGTAGGCGACTTCGTCCAGGTCGCGCATCGGGCCGAGGATGGCGAGGCCGATCTCGTTGGCGGGCACCTCGGCCACGCCCCGGCCCCGGATCTCCTCCTCGACCTTCTGGCCGAGTTTGGCGAGGGCGTCCTCGGAGACCGGGCGGCCCTGGCAGGCTCGGCGCACCCCGGCGATGATCTTGGTACGGCTGAAGGGTTCGGTGACTCCGGAGCGCTTGGCGACCATCAGCAGGACGGTCTCCTGTGTGGTGAACCGGCGCTCGCAGACCGGGCAGGACCGCCGACGCCGGATGGCCGCGCCGTCATCGGTGGATCTGCTGTCGATCACCCGGGTGTCCGGATGGCGGCAGAACGGACAGTGCATCCCGGTTCACCTGCTTCCCTCTACCCGAACAACAACCCGTGACTCTACTAAACCACAACTTCTGGCCTGCTACCCCATGGGCAACACCAGATGTTGTGGTCGAACTTATGACCCCTGCGGCGTGTGCCGCAACCTTCCCCGCGGCGCGTTCCGCACACGACACGGCACCGCGACCGACGGGCCGCGATCGGGACACGGGAAGACGGGGCTCGGAGGCTTTCGGCACTGGGAGCCGCCTCCAAGGATAGAGGGCTGGGGCACCTGGCCTTCCGGACACCACACCCGCGGCATCGACCGGACCCCGCCCCACATGGGCCTTTCCGGCATCGGCACCCTCAGGACGCGGACGCGAGACGAACCCCATACCGGCCGGCGACCGGCCGGAGCACACTTCCCTGAAGATCGAGCCGGATCCTCTTGTGCCATTCGGGAGACAACGACGGGTGAACACGTGTACACACATAAGCGGGACCCGCCGGAAACGGGGATCGGAAATCCTCGGCAATACCCTGCGGACGCTCGAACGCTTGTTTGATATCACCGTGTGCAACGACTAATGTTGAGCTTGACTTAACGCCGGATTCGCCACCCCGTGGACCACCAGGTCGGCGCGGTCGCGGGTCGGCACTGGCCACGCTTGCAGGCCCTGACCGAACCGAATGCCGAGGAGGCCCGGCCGTGCCGGAGGAGAATCCCGGAGCCGTCGGCTCCGGACCCACCACTGTTCTTTCGCCCGTGGGTGGCACGGGCACTGACACGCCCGACTCCCCCAAACTCACCGCGCGCCAGCAGAGCGTTCTCAACTGCATTCAGCGGTACGTCCGGGAGCGGGGCTATCCGCCGTCCATCCGGGAGATCGGTGACACGGTCGGCCTGTCCAGCCCGTCCAGCGTGGCGCACCAGCTCAAGGTCCTCCAGCGCAAGGGCTACCTGCACCGGGACCAGAACCGGCCGCGCGCCGTCGAGCTGCGCAGGCCCGGCCGCGATACCGGGCAGTCCCTTACCCCGGAGGAGCTCACCGCTGAGTCCACCCGCGCGGCCTCGGTGCCGCTGGTCGGCCGGATCGCCGCCGGTGGGCCGATCCTGGCCGAGGAGGCAGTCGAGGACGTGCTCGCCCTGCCCCGCCAGCTCGTCGGCGAGGGGCGCCTGTTCATGCTCACCGTGGTCGGTGACTCCATGATCGACGCCGCCATCACCGACGGTGACATGGTGGTGATCCGCCAGCAGCAGGACGCGGAGAACGGCGACATCGTGGCGGCGCTGCTGGATGACGAGGCGACCGTGAAGGTGCTGCACCGCGACAAGGACGGGCACGCCTGGCTGATGCCCCGCAACGAGGCCTACGAACCGATCAGCGGCGACGACGCGACCATCCTCGGCAAGGTCGTCACCGTGATGCGCCGGGTCTGAGCCCCGACCGTGCGGCGGGGGCGGTGCCCCGCCGCCAGCACGTGAGCGACGGGGGCGGTCGGCGGGCCGATACGCTGAAAGGCGTGTCGACACCTGCCACCGCCTCCGCGCACCGCCCACCGTGCACCAGCGGCCGCGCCCGCTCACTCCTGCCCGCGCCCCGCGTCCTCCTGTCCGCGGCCGTGGCCGCCGCGACGCTGTTCGCCACGGCCTGCATGCCCACGGAGGACGGTCCGGAACTGCCCGGCGCGGCCGGGGACGAGCGCGAGGTCTCCTTCGAGGGCGCCGGGCTCACCGTCCCCGGTACCTTCACCTCCCCCGCGGAGGGCCGGGACGGCACCGTCCCCGGGGCGCTCATCATCTCCGGCAGCGGGCCCACCGACCGGGACGGCAACGGTCCGGAACGTCCCGAGGCCGACACCAACCTCAACCTCTCCCGTGTCCTCACCGGCGCCGGGGTGGCCACGCTGCGCTACGACAAGTTGGGCAGCGGCGACGAGGCGGACATGGACGAGTCCCAACAGGCGGCCATGGAGGGCGCGGTGGATCCGCTCGTCTTCGACGAGCAGATGGTCGCTGCCTACCAGGAGCTGCTCTCCCAGCCCGAGGTCGACCCTGAGCGCACCGTCGTCCTGGGACACAGCGAGGGTGCGCTGTTCGCGCTGCGCGCCCACGACCTCTTGGACGCTGATCCCGCACTGGTACTGGCTGCCCCTCCGGGCACCCGCATGTTGGACCTCATCGACCGCCAGGTCGCCGAGCAGGTCCGCATGGGTGAGGCCCAGGGCGGGCTCGAGGAGGCGGACGCCGTCGCGATGCTCTCCGACTCCCGGGCGGCCCGGGCCGCGATCCGCGCCGGTGAGGATCTGCCCGAGGAGGACGGGACCGGGCTCTTCAGCTCCGAGAGCGAGGAATTCCTCGCCTGGATCGACGACTTCGACCCGCCGGAGCTCGCCGAAGGGCTCCCGGGGGGCACCCCGGTGCTGGTCCTGTGGGGTGACGAGGACGCCCAGGTCAACCGTGCGGAGATCGATCGGCTCATGGAGGGCTTCGACGGCGCCGAGCGGGTGGACCTGGCCGGGGTGGACCACGTCCTGCGCGAGTACGACGACTCCCCGGGTGCGGCCGCGCTGGACGCCGACCGCGCCTTTTCGCCGGAGGTCGCCCCGGCCGTGGAGGACTTCGTCGACGGCCTCTGGTAGACCCTCGGTAGGCCCGGCGTGGCTCCGGCCCGATCGGTCCTACTCTGACTCGGGCAGCTCGTCGACGACGGCCTCTGCGAGGCGCTGCGCTTCCCCGGCTGCGACGTCGCCGTCCACCGAGCCGACCGCGTCGTAGTCGGTGGCGGCCGTGTAGCAGGACTCCACGTACAGGTTGGAGACCCGGGTGCCGACGCAGCCCACCTCGAAGGTGCCTTCCTCGACCCAGCTCAGGGCCTCGTCGCCCAGCCCTTCGACGGGTTCGGATCCGTTGCCGTCGGCGGTGTCGTGCAGGGTGTCGGCGGCGGTCTCTTCGCCGCCCTCCACGGGTGCGGCCACCAGTACGAGGGTGGCGGCCGCGGGGACCGAGTCACCCGATCCTTCCGGGGTGGCCCAGCGGCACTGCCAGCCCTCCCCGAAGGTGTCCTGGACGGTGCCGATGGTCTCCTCGATCTCCGCCTCATAGCCGGGCACGAGCTCCTCGAGGGTTTCGGTCTCCCCGATGTCGCACTCGGGTGCGGCTTCGAAGTCGCCGCGCTCCACCCCGTTGGCCAGGAGGTACCAGGCGAGCCACGCGGCCAGGCCCAGCGCCACCACCAGCAGGATGATCAGGAGGGTGATGGCGAGCCCGCGGCTCTGCGGCGGTGTGGCGCCGGGGTCGTCGGTCCGCGGTGCGGCCCCGGCCTGTGGAGTGGCGCCGTGCGGAGGCGAAGCGCCGTGCGGTGGCGTGGGTTCGGTCCCGTCCGGCGGTGGTGCGGTCACAGTGCCTCCCCGAGTCGGCCAGCGAAGGCCACGGTGGTGTCACGGGCCTCCTCGAAGGGCACGGGGTCTCCGCCGGAGACGCCCGAGTAGGAGACGCGGACCACCAGGTTGTCGGTGTGGAAGGCGAGCTCGGCGGCACCGGGGACCTGGCCGCGCCAGACCTCGCCGTCGATCCCGGCGTCGGGGTCGACGGGTTCACCGCGCGGGGGAACCACCGCGCCCCGGGCCTCGGCGGCGGATGCGTCACCGGTGACGGCGGGTTCGGCGGAGGGGTCGGTGAAGCGCGCGGACAGGTCCACGCGCAGGACGCCCTGTACGCCGTCGTCCTGCCCCGCCGAGGTCCACACGCAGGCGGTGTTCTCTCCGCCAGCCAGAGGCCCGTTCCCGGTCGACTCAAGGACCGCCTCGGGTACGGCTTCGGCGACGGCTTCCTCGGGTACCTCCCCGCACACGGGTGCAGCGGTGTGGACGTCACCGCTGTGGGGTTCGTCGGGGTCGTCCCCGGCGAACCAGAGACCACCGCCGATGGCCGCGCCGGAGAGCACCACAGCACCCGCGCCGATGATCACCGCTCGCGTCCAGGGGCGGGGTTCACCGCCCGTCGCAGAGCCCACCCGGCCACCGCCTCCCAGTCCGTTGTCACGCCACAGTAAGGGGGCGACGGCCGCCCTCGCGACCACCGCCCCGCGCGGCGGGTCAGCCGACGACGATGTTCACCAGCTTGGGTGCCCGGACCACGACCTTGCGGACCGTCTTGCCGGCGATGAAGTTCTGTGCCTTCTCCGAGGCCAGGGCCAGCCGCTCCAATTCGTCGGGGTCGATGTCGGGCGCGACGGACAGCTTGTCGCGGACCTTGCTCTGCACCTGGACCACGCAGGTCACGGACTCCTGGACCAGCAGGGCCGGGTCGGCCTCGGGCCAGTTGCCCACGGCGACCGTACCGGTGTGGCCCAGCTTCTCCCAGCCCTCTTCGGCGACGTAGGGCGCGAAGAGGGACAGGGCGACGGCCACGAACTCGGCGGCCTCGCGGACCGCCGGATCGGCGGCGCCGGGCCCGGAGTCGATCGCCTTGCGGGTGGCCGAGACCAGCTCCATGCAGCGCGCGATGGCGACGTTGAAGCGGCGGTCCTCGACCAGGCCGGTGATCTGGTCGATCATGCGGTGGGTGAAGCTGCGCAACTCGGTGTCGCCCTCGGCGAAGTCGATCCCGGGTGCGCTGGCCGCCCCGGCCTCGCCCATCACCCGGTAGGCACGGTTGAGGAACTTGCTCGCGGCGACGACGGACACGTCGGCCCAGTCCACGTCCTCCTCGGGCGGGGAGGCGAACAGCATGGTCAGCCGGACCGCGTCCACCCCGTAGAGGTCGATCTCGTCGCCCAGGTCGACGCCGTTGCCCAGCGACTTGGACATCGCCCTGCCCTGGTTGATGACCTGGCCCTGGTTGGTCAGGCGGCGGAAGGGCTCGGTGAAGTTCACCATGCCCATGTCGTACAGGACCTTGGTGAAGAACCGCGCGTACATCAGGTGCAGGGTCGCGTGTTCCTTACCGCCGATGTAGTGGTCGACGGGGCCCCACTTGTTGACGGCCTCGGTGTCGAAGGGCGCGGTGTCCAGGTGCGCGGAGACGTAGCGCAGGAAGTACCAGGACGAGTCGACGAAGGTGTCCATGGTGTCGGTGTCGCGCTCGGCCGCACCGCCGCAGGAGGGGCAGTCGACGTTCACCCAGTCCTTGGCCGCGGCCAGCGGCGAGATGCCCTTGGGGGCCAGTTCGGCGCCCTTGAGGTCGGGCAGGGTGACCGGCAGCTGGTCGTCGGGGACCGGTACCTCACCGCAGGAGGGGCAGTGGATGATCGGGATCGGTGTGCCCCAGTAGCGCTGGCGGGACAGCAGCCAGTCGCGCAGGCGGAAGTTCACGGTCGCCTCGCCGGTGCCGCGCTCGCCCAGGATTCCGACGATGCGGTCGATGGCGTCGGCCTTGGACAGGCCGTCCAGCGGTCCGGAAGCCCGCAGGGTGCCCTCCCCCGCGGTGGCCACGCCGGTCTCGGCCGGGTCGGGTTCACCGGTCTCCACCACGGTCCGGACCGGCAGGTCGAAGGCCAGGGCGAAGTCCAGGTCGCGCTGGTCGTGTGCGGGCACGGCCATGATGGCGCCGTGCCCGTACCCGGCCAGGACGTAGTCGGCGGCCCAGACGGGCATGCGCTCGCCGTTGACCGGGTTGACGGCGTAGCGGCCCAGGAACACGCCGGTCTTGGGGCGCTCGGTGGTCTGGCGCTCGATGTCGGAGAGCTTGGCGATGTCGGATCGGTAGGCCTCGAAGGCCTCGCGCTGCTCCGGCGCGCACAGCTCGTCGGCCAGGTCGGCGTCAGCGGCCACGACGAAGAAGGTGGCCCCGTACAGGGTGTCCGGCCGGGTCGTGTAGACGGTGACCGGCTCGTTGCGGCCCTCGATCTCGAAGTGCACGTCGGCGCCGGTGGAGCGGCCGATCCAGTTGCGCTGCATGGCCAGGATCTCGTCCGGCCAGCGGCCGTTGTCCAGCTGGTCCATATCGTCCAGCAGGCGCTGGGCGTAGTCGGTGATCTTGAAGTACCACTGGTTCAGCGCGCGGCGTTCGACGTCGGATCCGCAGCGCTCGCACTTGCCCTGGACGACCTGCTCGTTGGCCAGCACGGTCTGGTCCTGGGGGCACCAGTTCACCAGGCCGTCCCTGCGGTAGGCCAGGCCGCGCTCGAAGAAGCGGGTGAACAGCCACTGGTTCCACTTGTAGTACCCGGGGTCGCTGGTGTGCAGGCGGTGCGACCAGTCCAGGGCCAGGCCGTAGCGGCGCATCGAGGCGGCCTGGGTCTCGATGTTGGCGTAGGTCCACGCGTGGGGGTGGGTGTTGTTCTTGATCGCCGCGTTCTCGGCGGGCAGGCCGAAGGAGTCCCAGCCGACCGGGTGCAGGACGTTGTCGCCGCGCTGGAAGCGGTAGCGGCCGATCACGTCGCCGATGGCGTACGCCTCCGCGTGGCCCATGTGCAGGTCGCCGGAGGGGTAGGAGAACATGTCGACGATGTAGGAGCGAGGCCGGGTGTCGTCCGGATCCTCGTTCGCCTCGAACGGAAGTTCGGCGGCCCAGCGCGCCTGCCACTTGTCCTGAAGGGCGCGGGCGTCGTAGGTGTCGCCCGTCGTCTGGTCGCCGTCTACCGCTGTCATCGCTGAGGTTTCCTTAGTCGGTTCTGGGTGTGCTGACTTCAGGTTAGCGGCTGCGGCACCCGGCCGAAGACCAGTTTTCCCCGCCCGGAACCTCTGCCTGTGGCCGGGTGACAGCGACGCGGATGCAGGATGGGGCCCCTCGGCCCTCCACACCGACCGCGCGGTTTGTTACTCTGCCGTAAAAGTGGCGCAGAACACGCGGCCCAGGTCACACCTGGTTCGTTTCACCTGTCTGTATTCACGTGGCTGCGGGAGGCCCCCATGTTCAACCTGTCCGTGCTTCTTGAGGACGGCGCACGATCCGTTCCGGAGAAGGAGTGCTTGGTCTTCGGCGACACTCGACTGAACTACGCGATCACCGACATGATCGCGAACCAGGTCGCGAACCTGCTGGTCTCTCGGGGCATCAAGCCCGGTGACCGGGTCGCGCTGGCCAGCCCCAACCTGCCGTACTTCCCGTTCGTGTACTTCGGTGCGCTCAAGGCGGGCGCCGTGGTCGTTCCGCTCAACGTGCTCCTGACACCGCGCGAGATCGCCTACCACCTGGAGGACTCCGGGGCGAAGGCCCTCTTCGCCTTCACCGGCTCCCCCGAGCTCCCGCTGGGTGAGCGCTCCTTCGAGGCCTTCAACCAGGTGGAAACCTGCGAGCTCTTCATCGACATGCCCGCCACGGCCGGGGCCACGGAGTCCACGATCGACGGCGCCGAGAGCATCTGGGCCGCGCTCGACGGCCAGCCGGGCACCTTCGAGACCGTGCAGTCCAACGCGGACGACACCGCGGTCATCATCTACACGAGCGGCACCACCGGTAAGCCCAAGGGCGCCGAGCTGAGCCACAACAACCTGATGGTGAACGCCATCGTGGCCTCCAGCCTGGTGAATCCGCACCCGGACGGCCGCGACGTGGCGCTCACGGTGCTGCCGCTGTTCCACATCTTCGGCCAGACGGTGATGCTCAACGCCAGCCTCTACCGCCACGGCACGATGATCCTCATGCCGCGTTTCGACGGCGACCAGGCCTTGGAGCTCATGGAGAAGGAGGGTGTCACCGGCTTCGCGGGCGTGCCCACCATGTACTGGGGCCTGCTCAACGCCGTCAAGTCCGCCGAGCCCGGCAAGTACGACCTGGAGGCCATCGCGGCGAGCGTGGTGGACGCCGTCTCCGGTGGTTCGGCTCTGCCCGGCCAGCTCGCCGAGGACTTCACCAAGCTGTTCGGCGTGGGTATCAAGGAGGGCTACGGCCTGTCCGAGACGTCCCCGGTCGCGTCCTTCAACAACCCCGAGACCGGCGCCAAGCTCGGTTCCATCGGCCGCCCGGTCTGGGGTGTGGAGATGAAGCTGATCGACCCCGAGTGGAACACGGTGGCAAAGGAGGGCGACGAGGACCCGGTCGGCGAGATCGCGATCCGCGGCCACCTGATCATGAAGGGCTACCACAACCGCCCGGAGATCAACGCCGAGGTCATCAAGGACGGCTGGTTCCGTACCGGTGACATCGCCCGCCGCGACGACGACGGCTTCTACTTCATCATCGACCGCTCCAAGGACATGATCATCCGCGGTGGCTTCAACGTGTACCCGCGGGAGGTCGAGGAGGTCCTGATGACGCACGAGGCCGTCAGCCTGGCGGCCGTCATCGGTGTCCCCCACGACACGCACGGCGAGGAGATCAAGGCGTTCGTGATCCTCGAGGAGGGCTCCCAGACCACGGCGGAGGACCTCACCGCCTTCGCCCAGGAGAAACTGGCCGCGTACAAGTACCCGCGTGAGATCGAGTTCCGCACCGAGCTGCCGATGACCTCCACCGGCAAGATCCTCAAGCGCGACCTGCGCGGCTGAGCCGAAGCGCGGCCTCGCCTGGTCGGCCCCTCGGGGCCATGGCGAAGGGGCCGGTCCTCCCCCCCCGGAGGACCGGCCCCTTTTCCCTTGTCCGCCTTAACTTTTCTCTGTGCACGCCTTCTCCGGGCCCGCCTCGCGGCGGGGCCCGGTTCAGCCCTTCACCGCGCCCTGCACGAGCCCGGCGACGAGCCAGCGCTGCACGAGGATGAAGAACACCATCACGGGGATGGTGATGATCGTCGAGGCGGCCATCACGTGCCCCCAGTCGTTGGCGTACTGGCCGAAGAACTGGCGCAGCCCCACAGCGACCGTGTAGTTCTCGCTCTGCGTCATGAAGGTCATCGCCAGGACGAACTCGTTCCACGCGACGATGAACGAGAAGATCGCGGTGGCCACCAGCCCCGGGGCCACCAGCGGGAACAGGACTTTCCAGAACATCTGCGGCCAGGAGGCGCCGTCGATGTAGGCGGCTTCCTCCACCTCCTTGGGTACCGCAGCCACGAAGCCGCGCATCATCCAGACGGCCAGTGGCAGGGACAGCGCAACGTAGACCAGGCTCAGCCCGATCACGGTGTTGAGCAGCTGGAGGTCGCGCACCTGGATGAACAGGGGGATGACCAGTGCTTCCAGGGGCACCATCTGCACGATGAGGATCATCACGAGCACCGCGGTGCGGAACCGGAAGCGGAAGCGGGCCACCGCCACGGCCGCGAGCATCGACAGCACACAGGCGCACGCCACCGTGATCCCGGCGACCACCAGCGAGTTGCGCAGGTAGACGCCGAAGTTGCCCTCGGTCATGACGTACACGAAGTTCTCGAACGAGACGTCCGTCGGCAGCAGCGCCCCGGTCCCGGAGGTCCTGCTGTCCGAGAAGGCGCTGACCACCATGAAGTAGACGGGGAAGAGCGTGAAGAACAGGAGGGCGCTCACCCCGGCCGCCTTGCCCATGATCCGGCCGACGCGGAGCGCCCCGCCCCGGCGCTGGGCTGCCAGGACCCGCGCTTCCCAAGCGGCGCGCTGCTCGGCGGACCGGGCGGCGGTGGACGCGGCGGAGGAACCGGTGTTCGGTTGGGTCATCTCAGCTCGTCCTCTCGGAACAGCGCCCTCAGGTACACGATGGTGATCCCCAGGAGCAGCAGCGTGAGCAGGACCGCGATGGTCGAACCCATGCCGAAGTCGTTCTGGCCGAAGGACCGCACATAGGCCCACACGCCCAGGTTGAGCATCTGTGAGCCCCCCACGTCTCCGCCGGGCATCAGGTAGATCTGCGCGAACACCTTGAAGTCCCAGATGGTGGACAGCACCGTCACCACCGCGAACACCGGTTTCAGGGTCGGGAAGGTGACGTGCCAGAAGCGCTTCCACGGCCCGGCACCGTCGATCCGCGCCGCCTCGTGCAGCTCCTTGGGCACCGTGAGCAGGCCCGCGAGGACGGTGACGGCCACGAACGGGAAGCCGCTGTGCACGATGTTGAGCGTGACGATCGCGTAGAACCAGAGGCGGTCGGCGAACCAGTTGTAACCGGAGGGGTCGATGACGCCGAGGGCCTGCAGGGCCTGGGCGACGACGCCCTGGTCGACGTCGAAGATCCAGATCCATACGTAAGTGCCGCTCACCGCGGGCATCGCCCAGGCCACCATGATGCAGGAGACCACGATGACCCGGGTGACGGGTTTGAGGTTGGCCAGCAGCAGGGCGACGAGCGTGCCCAGGACCACGGTCGTGACCACCGCGACCAATGCGAACACGACCGTGTTGAGCAGGACGACCTGCCACAGGTACGGGTCTGTGAGCAGTGTGACGTAGTTGTCGAAACCGATGAAGTCGGATTCGCCCGAAACCAGGTTGCGCAGGTGGAAGTCGCGGAAGGACAGCCACACGATCCGGGCGATGGGGAACAGCAGGAGCAGCCCGATCACCACGAGTGGCGGGGCCAGCAGCACCCAGGGCAGCAGAGCGCGCCGCCCCCGCATGCCCAGGAGCGGCGCTTTCCTCTTCCTCCCGCCGGACGGCGGTCGGACGGGTGTACCCAGCTGCAACTAACTGCCCTCGTTGAGGATGTTCTCGATGGTCTCGGCCGCGTTGTCGGTGGCCTCCTCCACGGTGGCGTTGCCGTTCAGGATGTCCTGCTGCATTCCGACGAGGACACCTTCGGCCTCCACCTGGCCCCAGGCGGGGGTGACCGGAGTGCCGCGCCCGGCCTCGTCGAGCTGGACGGCGAACGGCTGGACCAGCTCGTCGTCGGATGCGGCGTACTCGGCAATCTCGTCCGCTCCGCCGGGGAAGAAACCGGTGTCTTCGGCCCAGCGGGTCGAGAACTCATCGTCGGTGAGGTGCTCGACGTACTGCCAGCCGGCCTCCTCGTTGCCGGAGCCCTCGAACACCGACAGCACGGAACCGCCCGCGAAGGAGTCGGTGTAACCGCTCTCCTGGCCGGGGAGCGTGAAGGCGCCGATCCTGCCCTCCAGGTCCGGGTTGGACTCCAGGATGGCCATGGGGTTGGAGCTGTTGGAGATCGCCATGATGGCGTCCTCGTCGGACAGCGACTCCATGACGTCGATCTCGTTCCAGTTGACCGCACCGGTCGTCGACAGGTCGTCCTCCATGGACAGGCCGGTGAAGAACTCGACCCCGGCGCGGCCCTCCTCGCTGTTGATGGTGGAGGTCCAGGTGCCGTCTGCCTCCTCGACGGCGACATCCGCCCCGGCGCCCCAGATCCAGGGCATGACCGAGTACTGGGCGTCGCCGGGGACCGGGAAGGCGATCATGTCCTCCTCGGCCTCCGCCAGGTCGATCGCGGTCTCGCGCAGCTCGTCCCAGTTCTCCGGGACGTCGTGGCCGTGCTCCTCGAAGATGTCCGTGCGGTAGATGATGGAGCGGATGGACGCGTACCACGGCACACCGTAGGCGGCGTCGTCGATGACGCCCATCTCGTACATCTCCTGGTTGTACGAGGAGGGGTCGTCGATGTAGCCGGACAGGTCGTGCAGGGCGCCCGCGTCCGCGTATTCCGGTGTAAACGTGGTGCCGAGCTCGACGACGTCCGGGAAGGTACCGCCCGCGATGGCCGTGGAGATGCTGTCCTGGGCGTCGGCCCACGGCACGAACTCGACTTCGACGTCGATTCCGGTCTCCTCGGTGAACGCCGCGTTGGCGTCGTCGAAGAATTCCGTGGCGTCCGGGTTGGTGCCCTCCATGATCCACACTTGGAGACTGTCGGTGTCGCCTCCGCCATCACCGCCGTCGCCACCGCCGTTGCAGGCGGTCGCCGCAAGCACTAGGGCCAGTGTGGCTGCGGGGAGGGGTACGTACCTGTGTACTCGTCTGCGGGCCATCGGCTCGCCTCCCGTTCCTTTCGAAGGTCCCCTGAGGGTTGGTAGGAAACCTACGTAAAGAACGACGGCTTGTGAAGTAAACCACTGCCACTTGTGTCTGAGCTGTTAGGGGACACCGCTCCGGCGGGGCTTGTCAGTCGACCGGTCAGTCGCCCAGACGGGTGACCTGGCGCAGGGTGGAGACGAGTTCGGCGCGCTTGTAGACGGCCAGACCGATGGCGGCGCAGAAGGCGGCGAGCATGTGCACGAACACCATGGGGTCGCCCCGGGTGAGGCGCTCGGCGGTCTCCTCCTCCCCCACCGAGTGGGCCTCCCACGCGGTGGAGACCGCGAACTCCAGTTCCGGAGGGAGCATCTCCGCGACGGTGCGGGCCACGGCCTCACGGGAGTCGGCGGGCTTCCACGCCACCCCCGTCCGCTGCACGCGGCGGCTGAGGAAGGCGGCGATCACCTTGAGTTCGGACAGGACGTCGTCGGCGTCGTCCGCCGCTCGGGGGATGGTCCGGTCGAGCTCCCCCCGGTTGTGGTCCGCGTAGGCGCTCACGAGAGCGATCGCGGTCTCCTTCACGTGGTCCGGGGGTTCGTTCGCGGGTGGCTGGTCGCCCTGGGGCGCGTTGTCGTCGGAGGACACGGGGTTGGTCCCTTCACGGCTGCTGGGTGTGGCGGATCCGGCGGGTCGGACTCGCTGTGGCGGATCCGGAGGGCCGGATCCGTGCGACGGCACCATGATGCCGCCTCGGGGCCGTTCCTTGGCGCAGGCGGGATGCGTGGCCGGGGGTGTCCGCGCCACGCGAACACCCCCAGTGGCCCGTGCCGCAGTCAGAAGGCCGGCCGCAGGGGCATCTGCGACTCGGTGTCGTCGAGTTTCACCCCGAGGAACTGGTGGAGCTGGACCACGTTGCGCTCGAAGCCGAGCACGCACCCGGCCATGTAGAGCCGCCACACCCGCGCGGTGCCCTCGCCGACCTCCGCGACCGCCTCTTCCCAGTCGCGCTCCAGGTTGGCGCCCCAGTGGCGGAGGGTCATGGCGTAGTGTTCGCGCAGGTTCTCCTGGTGGCGGATTTCGAAACCGGCGTCGTTCATGGCGGTCTGGATCTGGCCGGGGCCCTCCAGCTCTCCGTCGGGGAACACGTACCGGTTGATGAATCCCTTCGTGTTCATGGGCTTGAGGTTGTTGCGGGGCCGGGTGATGCAGTGGTTGAGCAGCCGCCCGCCGGGCACGAGCTTGTCGTGGAGCGAGCTGAAGTAGGGGTCGAGGTTGCGCGATCCGATGTGCTCGGTCAGGCCGATGGAGCTGATCCGGTCGAAGCTGCCGTCGGGCACGTCCCGGTAGTCCATGTGGCGGATCTCGGCCAGGTCGGTGAGCCCTTCCTGGGCGATCCGCTTGGCTCCCCACTCGGCCTGCTCCTTGGAGAGGGTCACCCCGATCACCTTCACGCCGTGTTCGCGGGCGGCGTGGCGCACCATGCCGCCCCACCCGCAGCCGACGTCGAGCAAGCGCATGCCGGGCCGGAGGCCGAGCTTGCGGGAGACCAGTTCGTACTTGCGGAACTGGGCGCTCTCCAGGGCCCCGTCGAAGGCGCCGACGCGGTCCGGGGAGCCGTCTTCGTCGTCGAAGACCGCACAGGTGTAGGTCATCGACGGGCCGAGGACCAGTTCGTAGAACTCGTTGGACACGTCGTAGTGATGGTGGATGACCTCGGCGTCGCGCTCTTTGGAGTGGCGCAGTCCCCGCCCGATCAGGGTGCCGCGCCGGACCTCCTGGGGCGGCGGGGCCACCCGGTTGACGAACTTGACCCAGCCGACGGAGCGGATGATCTCGAAGGCGTCCCGGGCGTTCACGTTGATGCCCTGGGCGAAGGCGAAGTCCGCCATTCGCCTGAGCAGGGTGTACATGTCGCCTTCGAGTTCCACGTGACCGGTGACGTAGGCGCGGGTCAGGCCCACGGCGTTGGGTGACTGGGCGAGGTAGTTCACGGCTACGGGGGTGCGCACGTTCAGCGTGACGTCGCTGTTCGGGTCACCGGCGGAGCTTCCGTCATAGGCGGTGAAGCGGATCGGCGCGTCAGATCCGACGACACGCTCGAAGATCTCTGCAAGCCGCATGCGCTGGTCCTTCCTCCTGTGTGGATGCGGCCCTTCCCCACGGGTCGCGTCCCGGTGGTGGTGTCTGTCCCGGAGGTGTCAGCCCGGGTGGCGGTCTCGGTCGGTCGGCTGTCAGGTCGTTCAGCGGTTGCGCACGCACTTGGCGTACAGGTCCAGGAGCCGACCGTTCGGGTCGTAGGTCTCTTTGAGGCCGTCGTAGGCACTGCCGTTGTAGAGCGTCCAGAACTCGTCCTCGGTGTAGAACGCGTCCGAGTACAGGGACTTGTGCCCGCCGAGCCGGGTGACCTCCTCCTCCACCACCCGGTTGTGGTGGGCGCGGCGCTGTCCGGGCACCATGTCGACCAGTCCCCAGAACCCGAAGTTCACGTAGAGGCGGTCGTTCTCCAGCGGGTACAGCGGCCAGACGTGCTCGTCGTCCGCGAGGGCCGGGCGGCGGGGCTCGCGCAGCCGGAGAGGGCACATCCACAGCGGAGCCATGCCGACCTCGGCGTGGAAGAAGTCCAGGAACTCGGCCCCGCGCTCGACCCCCACCTCGATGTCCTGGATGAGCGGCTCCTGCTGGGGGCGTCCCCGGTAGTGGGCGAGGAGCCGGGAGAAGTCGGTGCGCCGGTCCCAGGCCACGAGCCTGCGGTAGACGTCGGACCGTTTGAGGGCACGCGGCCACAGCGGGCGGACGAGAGGGTTCTGGGTCCCGAAGGCGCGCGAGCACCAGAACCAGTCGGTGTCCCATCGCCACAGGTAGTCGTGGGTCGTGAGGTAGTCGCCCGGCCCGGGGCCAGCGTAGCGCCGGATGGAGCGGTAGTAGACGTCGTTGCCGGTGTAGTCGCTGGTCCACGGGGCGTGGTCGGTAAAGCGGGCCACGGTCAGGTACAGCTCGTCGGGACCGAAGGCCACCCCGTCCACGAAGTCCACGGGCCGGCCCTCGTGGGAGGCGTCGGCGCAGATCCGCGTGAGTGCGTCCATCGCCTCCGAGGCGTCGTGGAACCTCAGGTGGCGCAGGTGCACGAAGGGTGCGACGGGTTCGAGTTCGATGCGCAGCCGCAGGCTGTATCCGAGGGTTCCGTAGGAGTTGGGAAAGCCGTGGAACAGGTCTCGGTGTTCGTTGTCCCGGGTGGCGGTGACGACGTCCCCGGAGCCGGTGAGGATCTCCATCTCCTGCACCGATTCGTGCGGCAACCCGTTGCGGAACGAGGAGGACTCGATCCCCAAGCCGGTGACTGCCCCGCCCAGGGTGATGGTGCGCAGCTGCGGCACGACCATGGGCATGAGCCCGTGCGGGAGGGTGGCGGCGACCAGCTCCTCGTAGGTGGTCATGGCACCGACATCGGCCAAGCGCTCGACGGGGTCGATGGAGATGACCCCGGAGAAGGCCGATACGTCCAGGGCGGGCGCCGACGAGGGCTCACGGAAACGGAACAGGTTCGAGGTCGGCTTCGCCAGGCGGACCGGCGCTCCCGTGGGCAGTGCCCGGTAGTCCTGCCTCAGCCTGTGCACCGCCGCGATGTGCGCAGCGAGTCCCGCACCGCTGGTGTCCCGCTGCTGCGAAGTCGTGCCGGGCTGTTTCGGAGTCATGCCGGTTCCCCCTGTGCCACGCGGTCGCCCCGGGCGTCCGGGATCTGTGGTGCGCCTTGGCAGGCCGATGCACTCAGTTCTACCTACCGGTAACGGTCTCCTGCCACCCCATTTCTGTACGTGTCTTACCCACTGGGGGACAGCGCCACGGGCAGCCGCAAGGGCGCCGGCGGCGCGACACCTTCCTTACCTGCGGTGTTGTCGGGGTCACCCGGGGGCCCGCATAGAATTCCGTTCCGTGCGCATCGCTCTCGTTGACTCCGGCATCGGCATGCTGTCCACGGCTGCCGCCCTCCGCGCGGCCCGGCCCGACGCCGACCTGTTCCTGTCCATGGACCCGGACCACATGCCCTGGGGTTCCCACACCCCGACCCGGATCATCGACCGGGCCCTGGCCGGGGCCCGCGCCGCGGAATACGCGTCCGACGGTTCCCTGGACGCCGTGGTAGTACCCTGCAACACGGCGTCGGTGCACAGCCTGACCCGGCTGCGCACCGAGTTCGAACCCGCGATCCCGGTCATCGGCACGGTTCCGGCGATCAAACCCGCGGCCGCCGCGGGCGGACCCATCGCGGTGTGGTCCACCGAGGCGACCACCCTCAGCGCCTACCAGCGTCGGCTGGTCGAGACGTTCGCCCGGGACGTCCCGGTCACCCCGGTGGCGTGCGTGGGCCTGGCCGAGGCGGTGGAGACCGCTGACCCCGACCGGATCGCCGAAGCCGTGGCGTACGCGGCGTCCCTCACCCCTCCCGAGGTGCGCGGAGTAGTGCTGGGCTGCACCCATTACGACCTGGTCAGCGAACAGATCATCCAGGCCCTGCGAGGGCGCGCCAGCCTGTTCACCGGCGCTGGGGCCGTGGCGGCGCAGGCCCTGCGCAGGGTCGAGGCGGTCACCGGCCCGAGCGTCCCGGTCGGCCGGGCGGACCGCTCGGGCCGGGTGCGGGTCCTGGCCAGTGGCCGCCCTTCCGACCTCCCCCCGGCGGCGCTCAGCTACCCGGCCGGACGGTCCCTGCTGGACGGGGCACGGAACGCCCGGGCCTGAATCGGGGCGGCCGGGGCATTCAGCCTGAGGAGGAGATGGACCTGAGCGGTTCCACGGCTGTGGGCGCCGGCTGCAGCGCACCGGCGGCGAGGGTCCGGACCAGGTTGCGTACGCCCGCCGTGTCGTTGTCGTGCAGCAGCGTCTCCAGCAGTGACAGGGCCGCGCGCTGGTCACCGGGCTGTTCACGGACGTGGCGCCACTGCGGCTCCGTGGCGGCATCGGACAGCATGAGGGTCCGGCCCACCTGTCCCAGCGCGCTCAGCAGCGCGGAGTCGTGCGGCTGCCCGGAGAGCGCGACGTTGACCTGCTCGGCCTGCTCTTCGGGGTTGACGTCCTCGGTCGGCTGAGCTCGCAGGAAGTCCAGGATGCCGTCGGCCGGCGCCATCGGTTGGATCGGCTTCATCCCGCGCACCATCGACCTGACCTCCACCAGGTCACCGATGATCTCCTCTGCCCCGCCAAGCTCCTGGATGAGGCGCTCGGCGCGCTGGGCCGAGCACTCGGCCACCCACCGGGCGCCCCTCCCGCTGGCCAGTCGCGTGGCCGCGAGGGCGAGCTCGGCGCCGCGCCTCTGCGCGCCCACCCTTTCGAAGTAGCGGGACCAGGTGGTCACGCGCACGCCCAGGCGCCAGTCGTTGCGGACGCTGCCCTGGCACACCAGGTTCTCGACCGCGTCCGTCCATGCTGGGCGGAGCCTCGGGTAGGTCTCCGCCTCCTCGACCGTGGGCAGCAGCGCGATGGCCTTGCGGGCGTCACACAGCCCGAGGCGGGCCAGCCACGACAGGAGCCGGGCGCGCTCGAAGCGGATCATGCGGCGCAGCGCGGTCCGGCGCGGGTTGGCGCCGGTGCCGTTGGCCTCACCCAAGTCGAGTTCGGCCTCCAGACGGTCCAGCGCATCGAGCGCGTCCGTGTGCCTGTCCTGATGCCGTAGGGCCCTGACCAGCGCGAAAATCCCGTCGGCGCCGAGCACCGCGGGGCCCGTGGCGGTGTGTTCGAAGCGGCGCAGTTCCGCCTCGGCGCGGTCGGGCCGTTCCTCGTCGATGAGGAGGTGGACCCGGGCCAGGGTGAAGGCGGGCCAGGCGGGTGTGTTCTCCCAGCCTGACAGGCGGCGGGAGGACAGCAGCTCGCGGCGCTGCCCCGTGCTGCCCCGGGCGTCGACGTTGGCGTGGCAGCGGACCAGTGTCTCCAGGGCGGATACCGGGAGCGGTCCGTGGGTGTGCGGTTCCGGCTCGTCCTCGGCGGCGGCCCTCGCCTGTTCGAGGGCCCGTCCCCCTTCCCCGAGGCTCCCCACGCGCACGGCGAGCGGCCAGTGCGCGAGGAAGAACAGTGTCGGCGGTCCGAACACCCCCGGTACGGCGGCCTCGACGTTCCCGGCCTCGGCCACCAAACGCCGGGCGGTGCGCATCGCGGATCTGGCCAGCGCCTCCACCTTCACCGCGTCCCCCGCCTCGCTGAGCCGAGGCAACGCCGTGACGGCGTCCGCAAGTTCCTCCTGGCCCACGGCGCGCAGCTGACGTCCTGTCTCCCCCGCCCATGTCCACATCGGCATATTCTCTCCCCCTGACCGAATCATGCGTGAGCAGAACGTAGCAGCGCGACTACAAATCTGTCCGGAAAACGCGTGAAACCGGTGCAGCTTGGGCGACCGGGGCCGGTTGTGGAGCGGCCTCGGCCGATACACTCGGGAGTACCAGCGAGAAGCAGGTACGTAGAGGCACTAAGGGGACATGAGCGTCGATGGGATGGCGAGACCGCTTCGGACTCCGCAAGGCCAACCGCAGGGGCAAGACCCGTTTCGACCGGCCCTCAGAGGACTCGGACATCAAGGCACTGATCGACTTCGCGAACAGCCGGGTCGGCGTGGAGTTCTTCGTCGAGCCCGAAACCTTCGCCACGCAGACCACCGCGGTCGCGGTGGCCACGGACGGCGAGTGGATCCGGCGCCGATGCGGATCCCCCGAGGTCATCCGCAAGGTCGCGAGCAAGATCCCCGCGCCCGCTTACGACGTCCAGATCGTCGGCTACCCGAGGCGGATGCGCGAATGGACCGCGCGGAACAAGCGCGGTCTCTCGATGGACGACTAGAGGACCCGGCCCCGCCCCGGCTGACGGGGCGGGGGATACCCGTCAAGGGTGTGCTCGGACACCTCCGAACACCCGTTGAGCACGTCCGAAACCAGCCACCCGGCCATTTTGGGCATTGATGACGAGTCCTTGCCGCGACTTCCTCTCAGAACGGGTTCCCTAACGGGCTCCATCCGTCGCATACTCACCTGGGAGGGGGGACTCCGATGAAGCAGGATCTCACTGCCTTGTGTTGCGAATGCGGCATGGTTCGCGAGGTGAGCGACTACCAGAGCGTCGGCGAGGCGCAGTCCGCCTACGGGCTGGCCCGCTGCGTGGTGTGGCGCAAGTGCCGCCCGTGCGGCTACCGCACCTACCACGCCTACCTGCGGACCGACGAGGAACGGGACGAGCTGGAGGACGCGCTCCGGCTCGACGGCGCCCTGGCCGCCGAGGCCCTCGACGAGGAGGTGGAACAGCTCCGGTTGTGCGGGGTCGAGATCGGCCACGCATCCGTCCCCGCGATCTGGGACGGCCAGTCGGTGGGCATGGTGACCCAGCGGCTCACCGACCACGCCTACTCGATCGTGCTGGATCCGGAGGCCTCGGTGGTGTCCCGGCTCAAACTCATCGACATGATGTGGAACGAGCTTCTGGTCGGCGACCACGACGACCGCTGGCACATCCAGGAACCTGAGGACGACTCCCCCGGGTACGCGGTCCGCCTCTTCGGCTACCGCACACGCGGATAACGACGGCAGCGGCCGGGCACCCTTGACGGGCGGCCCGGCCGCCGTCATGTCGGCTTCAGGCCGCGGACTCGCTCTCCTTCTCCCCGGCACCGGCCTTCTCCGCCAGACGGCGCAGCGCCGCACGCGCCACCTCGGGGTCGGCGGTCCCCCAGTAGGGCGGCAGGGAGGCCCGGAGGAAACCGCCGTAGCCCGCGGTGGCCAGGCGGGGATCCAGGATCGCGATGACCCCGCGGTCTTGGGTGGAGCGCAGCAGGCGACCCGTGCCCTGTGCGAGCAGCAGTGCGGCGTGCGTGGCCGAGACCGAGAGGAAACCGTTGCCACCGTGCGCGGAGACGGAGCGCTGCCGGGCCGAGGCCAGCGGATCGTCCGGCCGCGGGAAGGGGATGCGGTCCACGATCACCAGTTGGAGCGAGGAGCCGGGCACGTCGACGCCCTGCCACAGGGACAGGGTGCCGAACAGGCAGGCCCGCTCCTCCTCGGCGAACCGGCGGACCAGCTGGCCGGTGGAGTCCTCGCCCTGGCACAGGATCGGCTGGTCCAGGCGTTCGCGCAGTTCGTCGGTGGCCTGCTGGGCGGCCCGCATCGAGGAGAACAGGCCGAGGGCGCGCCCGTCGGAGGCCTCGATGAGCCCGGCGATCTCGTCCAGGTACTGCTCCGACAGCCCGTCGCGGCCGGGTTTGGGCAGGTGCCGGGCGACGTACAGGATGCCCGTGCGACTGTGTTCGAAGGGTGAGCCGACGTCCAGGCCGCGCCAGCGCGGCTCCCCTGCGGCCCGGTGCGGGCCGTCATCGTCATCCGTGCCCGCCTCGCCGGCGGCGGCTGTCTCCTCCGCCGCCGGTGCGTCCGAGGCGGGGTCCGCCGGTTCGGCGGTGTCGGACCGTGCCACGCGCTCGGCCGCTTCCTGGACGACCTCGCGTCCGAGCCCCCACTGCCGGGAGAGAGCGGTGAAGTCCCCGCCGAGGGTGAGGGTGGCGGAGGTCAGCACGACGGTGCGGTCGCCGAAGAGCTTCTCGCGCAGCAGACCGCCCACCCCGAGCGGGGCGACGTTCAGCGCGGGCGGCCGGGACATGGCCTTGGTCAGCCACACCACCTCGGTGCGGTCGCGGAGCGCGGGTTCGTAGGACTCGAGGACCCGTTCGGCCGCCTCGCGGACCTCGGTGAGCGCAGCCAACGCGAGGCGGCGGTCGTTGGCGGTGTCCGGATCGGCCTCGCCCGGGGAGGGGCCGATCGACGAGGCACATGCGGCCGCCGCGTCGCGGGTGGCCGCCACCGCGCCCGCGAGGCCCTCGTCGATGTGGTCGAGGCGCCCCTCGGGAACGTCGGTGAACATCAGGGCCAACCCGTCGGCGCACTCGGTGAGCCGTTCACTGATACCCGGCTCGACCAGGCGGGCGGCGCGTTTGGCGGCGGTGGTGACGCCGCGCTCGGTGAGGGTTCCGGTGGCCACGGAGGTGGCGCGGTCGACGAGTTCGTGGGCCTCGTCGATCATGATCGTGTTGTGCTCGGGCAGGATGTGGTAGCCCTGCGACATGTCGATGGAGAGCATCGCGTGGTTGGTGACCACGACGTCCACCCCGGTGGTGGCCTCCCGGGCGAACTCGGCGAAGCAGTCCTGGCCGAAGGGGCACACGCGGGCGCCCATGCACTCGTTGCCGCCCACCGAGACCTGGCGCCAGGCCAGGTCGCTGACGCCGGGAACGAGTTCGTCGCGGTCGCCGGTGAGGGTGTCCTCCGCCCACTCGTGCACCCGGGCGACCTGGCGGCCCAGGGAGGAGAGCTGTCGGGGGTCGAAGAGCTCGGTGCCCTCGGCCTCGTCCTCGGAAGCGGTCTGCATGCGGTTGCGGCACAGGTAGTTGCGGCGGCCCTTGAGCACGGCGAACGTGGGTTCGCGCGGCAGCAGCGGGGCCAGCGCGGCGGCAAGGCGCGGCAGGTCCCGGTCGATGAGCTGGTTCTGGAGCGCGATGGTGGCCGTGGAGATCACCACGGGGGTCTTGGTCGCCATCGCGTGTCTGACCGCGGGCACGAGGTAGGCCAGGGACTTACCGGTGCCGGTACCGGCCTGGACCACCAGGTGTTCGCGTCGGTCGACCGCCGCCGCGACGGCGTCGGCCATGGTCTGCTGGCCCTCTCGGGTACTGCCGCCCAGGGACTTGACGGCTGCGCCGAGCAGGGTCGGAACGTCGGGGAGATCTGCCACGGGACGACAGTACCCGGAGCCGACGACAGGTTCGGCGTTGTCCACAGGCCGGACCCCGGGGCGGCGAAGAAGTCCCGGGGCCCTGTCGTCTCCACGGGTCAGCGCAGGGAGCGCAGAACCTCGTCGAGTTTGTCGAGGGACTGTGACAGCCCCGATTCCATACCGGAGGCGACCATGCCGTCCCGGTCCTCGACCGACTGGAAGAGGGCGACGGCGCGGTACTCGGTGCGGCCGTCGGCCTCCTCCAGCGTGAGGGTCTCCAGGGACACGTGTTCGGGCACGCCCTCGAACTCGAAGGTGCGGACGACCCGTTCCGGAGCCCGGACGTCGTGGTGGACCCCGTGGAAGGCGTACACCTCACCGTCCGGAGCCTTCTCGGAGATCCGCCACGGGGTACCGGTGCGGACCTCGGTGGGGTCGACCTCTGTCGTGGTGGAGTCCAACCCGAACCAGCGGGCGACGAGATCGGGGTCGGTGACGGCACGCCAGACCAGCTCGCGCGGCGCGTCGAAGGTACGGGTGATGACGATGTCCTGGCGCCCGGGTTCGGCGACGACCTTGAGATCACTCATTGTTCTTCTCTCCCTTACTGCCCTGGATCCTGCGGATTTCCTCGTCGAGTCGGGTGAAGCGCTCCTCCCACCGGTCCCGGTAGCTGTCCACCCAGAGGTTGACCTCTTCCAGCGGGGCGGTCTCCAGCCGGCAGGGCCGCCACTGGGCGTCGCGCCCCCGGGTGATGAGTCCGGCCCTCTCCAGGACCTTCAGGTGCTTGGAGATCGCTTGGAGGCTCATGTCGAACGGTTCGGCCAGTGTGTTGACGGTCGCCTCGCCCTCGGACAGCCGGGCGAGGATCGCTCGGCGGGTCGGATCGGCCAGCGCCGCGAACGTGAGGCTGAGCGGATCGTCCGCCATCTGCCTATTCAACCCTTCCGTTGATCAACTTATAGGTTGATTATGCGCCGCACTGAGCCCGAAATCAAGGGGGCAGCATGATCGATCAGGGTTCGCGTACGCCCCGCGGGTCGCTGACCGTGGCATCGACCCCGGCATCGGCCAGCTCGGTGAGCTCCGCGGCCAGCAGGGACCGGGCCGCCTCGCTCAGCCCGGAGACGCGTTCGAGCGCGACGCTGACGGAGTCCACCCCCGCGTCGTCGATCGCCTCCGCCAGCCGGGAGACCACCTGTTCGGCGGCGAGGAAGTCGATCTCACCCCGCAACCGGACGTCCAGCATGCCGTCTGAACGCGTCACGCTGTGTACGGGCGACGGAGGCTCCGAGGGCATCTGGAGCATGTGCAGGTCGTAGTCGTCCGAGAGCCTTTCCAGGGCGGCCACCCCGCGCACGCTGTTGCCCGCGTCGTCCAATGGCGGGCTGAACACCCCCACCCCGAAAGCACCGGGTGCCGCGGCGAGGATGCCGCCGCTCACCCCGCTCTTGGCGGGGATGCCCACGCGCAGCCCCCACTCCCCCGCACGGTCGTACATGCCGCAGCTGGACATGATGGACAGGGTGTGCCGGGCCGTCCGCTGGGACACGACCCGCTCGCCGGTCACCGGGTTCATCCCGCCCACGGCCAAGGTGGCGGCCATGACCGCCAGGTCCCGAACCGTGACGGACAGAGCGCACTGGCGGAAGTAGTCCTGGACCGCCGACTCCACGTCCCCGACGAGAACGCCCCCGGACAGGCTCAGGTATCCGAGGGCCCGGTTGCGGTGCCCGGTCTCCGCCTCCGAGCGGTACACGTCCTCGTCGACGGACAGGTCCCTTCCGGCGAAGGCCGAGAGCACGGACTGGATCCGCTTGAACCGGTCACCCGAGGCCCCGACCTCGACCAGTGAGGTGGTCACGATCGCTCCGGCGTTGATCATCGGGTTCTCGGGGCGGCCGAGTTCGTCGAGGCTGATCGCGTTGAACGGCTCCCCGCTGGGTTCGGCCCCCACGTGTTCGTGGACCCTGTCGAGCCCGCACTCCTCCACGGCGATCGCGTAGACGAACGGCTTGGACATCGACTGGACGGAGAAGGTGTGGTCGGAGTCGCCCACACAGTAGGAGCGGCCGTGCGCGCTGACCGCGGCGATACCGAAGGTCTCCGGTGCCGCACTCGTGAGCTCGGGTATGTAGTCCGCCACCGTGCCGCCGGACATCTCGGCGACCTCGTCGCGGATCCCCTCCAGCACCTGGATGACAGGGCTGGTCTCGTCTGTCGCCTGGCCGTTCACGGTGTGGTCCATCCGCTCAGTCTAGGAACGCGAGACCGCGGGTAACCTCGCTCCATGAGCAATCCGGAGGGGCGTGTCGACAGCGGAAGCCAGACCATCCGGGCTCCCAGGGAGTCGGTCTACCGCGCCTTGGTGGACCCCCGCAGCCTGGAGCAGTGGCTCCCTCCGGAGGGCATGACCGGACGGATGGAGCACTTCGACGCCCGGAGGGGCGGCGGCTACCGGATGGTGCTCACCTACCGGGAAGCCGGGCACGGCAAGTCGTCGGAGGACACCGATGTCGTGGAGGCGGAGTTCACGGAGCTGGCACCGGACGAGCGGGTCGTCCAACGGGTGGTGTTCGAGTCGGAGGATCCGGCCTTCGCCGGGACGATGACCATGACCTGGCAGCTGGAGGACTCCGGCGGGGCAACCCTGGTGACCATCCGGGCGGCGGACGTCCCCCCGGGCATTTCCCAGCAGGACCACGAGGCCGGTCTGGCCTCGTCCCTGGCCAACCTGGCCGCCCACGTGGAACGGTGACCGGGTCTCGACCGGAAGCAGCCGATCCGAGGCCGCATTCAACACGCTGAGCGGCGCGCCGACCACCCGCCCCGGCCACAGGCGAGCCGCCGCAGCGAGCACACCCACGCGCGAACAGAGGCGGCGAGGTGCGCGAGCACCAGCGAGCGCACACCGGGGGGCTCGGGGGGTCGCCCCCCGAAAACAGGAACGGCCCGCGGGGAAGGTTGCCAAGCAACCGACCACGCGGGCCGACTCGTGGAGCTATGGGGATTCGAACCCCAGACCTCCTCCATGCCATGGAGGCGCGCTACCAACTGCGCCATAGCCCCGTGAAGCGATGACACCAGTCTAGCGGAAGGGGAGGGGTGGGTTGCACGGGCGGGGAGGGTGTTTCAGCGCACCCCTCCGTGGAGGGGGTAGGCGTGGCCGAGGGCGAAGGCCGCGGCTACGAGGAGGACCGTTCCGGCGAGGAGCAGGACGTCCCAGTGGTCGGCGCGCAAGTGGGCGAGACGGATGCGGCGTCCGTCGGGGTGTTCGGCGGCGTAGGTGAATCCCTTGGTCTCCAGGGCTTCGACGGTGGTACGGGTGCGCTTGGCGGTGTTCAGCATGAGCGGGTAGAAGGCTTGGACGACGGTGGTGGCGGTGCGGACGACCAGGCGCCAGCCCAGGACGCCCTTGGCGGGCAGGGGTGCGGAGCGGAGGCGGTGGCCGTCGACGACGGTGTGGAACTCCTCCATGAGGACGGGGAGCATCCGGTACCCGTAGCTCACGCCGAAGCTGAGCATGGCGGGGGCGTGCAGGCTGAGGAGGCCGTCGGAGAGCTTCTCCGGGTCGAGGGAGACGAAGGCGGCCATGCTGGCGAGGCTGACGGTGGCGAGTTTGAGAGTGAGCACGACAAGCGCGAGGACGGTGGTGAGGTCGCCGCCGAAGAACCAGGAGGCGAACAGGACGTAGAAGCTTTCCACGACGAACCCGATGACGAACAGGCCGAGGATGAGCGGACCGACCCGGCTGAGGATGACGGCCGCGGCGCAGACGGTGAACAGCGCGACCAGCACGGTGATGTTGTGGGTGAGCCACGGGACGATAGCGAAGATCAGGTACCAGCCGATGACGAACCGGGGGTCCCGGGCCGCGAGCATGCCACCGCGAGTGGCGTAGGCGGTGCGGAGCAGCTCGAGCTTGACCCATTCCACGGAGAGCTTGTCGCGTTCCTTACGCACGGGTCCTCCCGGTGGGCTGGTGCCGGTCGAGGAGTTCCCCGACGGTCAGGGGCGGCGGGTTGAGGCCGAGGGTGAGTCCGAGGCGGGTGATCTGGGGCGCGGTCAGGCCGACGGCCCCCATGAGGGCGGGGTCGGCGAAGAGTTCGGCGGGTGTGGTGTCAGCGATGACTCGTCCTTGGTCGAGGACGAGCACTCTGCGGGCCCATTCCGCGACCAGGTGCATGTCGTGGGTGGCGACGAGGGTGCAGCGGATGGTGTGGGCGAGGGTGTCCAGCAGGGTGATAACGGCTTCGCGGCTGGCGGTGTCCAGGCTGGAGGTGGGTTCGTCGAGCAGAAGCAGTGCGGGGCGTGTGGCCAGGCCGATGGCGAGGGTGGCGCGGCGCTGCTGGCCTCCGGAGAGGAGCCGTCCGTCGCGGTCGGCCAGGCCGGTGAGGTGGACCCGGTCCAGGACGTCGGCGACGAGGGTGTCGGTGTCGGGTCGGCCGCGTCCACGGGGAAACATGGCGACGTCGCCGCGCACGTTGTCCTTGAGGAACATCTGCTCAGGACGCTGGTAGAGGTAGCAGACCCGGTCTGCGAGGTCGGCAGGACGGACGGTCCGGGTGTCGGTGCCGCCGACCCGGACCGTGCCTTCCCGTGGCACCTTGAGACCGGTGAGCAGGCGCATGAGCGTGGACTTGCCCGCCCCGTTCCCGCCGACGAGGGCGACGCGTTCCCCGTCGCGCAGAGTCAGGTCGAGGCCTCGCAGAACGGCGGACAGGTCGCCGCCGACCTCCCGGTAGCCGTGCCCGACGCCGGTCATCTCGGCGACCGGTTCCCCATGGCCCCGGGAGGTTCGGGGACCCCCGCGGGGATTCTGTGGTTCAGGGGCGGGAACGAGTCCGTGCAGGTGTCCGGCAGCCTCTTCAACGGTCAGCGGGACCGGGGCCCACGGTGCGAGACTCCGTGTGGCCCGAACGACCTGGGGTGCGGGGATGCCGTGCCGTTCGAGCTCCTCGACGCGCTCCACCGCGGCCCGGGTCGGCAGGTGCCACACGGGTGCGCCGTCGGCCATGAGTACCACCGAGCGGGTGTGGCGGGCCACATACTCGGCGTGGTGCTCGATGACGACCACCGTGGTGCCGAGCCGGGTGTTGAGGTCCGCGAGGGCCTCGTAGATGCCGTCGGCGTGAACGGGGTCGAGTTCGGCGACGGGCTCGTCCACGACCACCACTTCAGGTCGAAGCGCCATGGTGGCGGCGAGGGCGACCAGGTGCTGTTGGCCACCGGACAGCTGCCACGTGAACCGGTCTGCGAGATGGGTGATGCCCAGCAGTTCCATGGCTTCGTCGGTGCGTTCGCCGTGGTCGGCCAGGCCGAAGTTGACAGGGGCGAAGGAGACCTCGTCGCGGACGGTGGGACGCACCAGTTGGTTTCCGAAGTCCTGGTAGACGTAGCCGACCAGGTGGGAAAGGGCGCCCACGGAAAGCTCGCGTGTGTCCTGTCCCAGCACCCGCACGGAGCCGTCGAAACGTCCCGACCAGTAGTGCGGGACCAGCCCGTTGAAGGTCTTGCACAGGGTGGTCTTCCCGGAGCCGTTGCCGCCGACCACGGCCGTGAAGTCTCCTCGTTCGATCCGGAGGTCCACTCGCGTGAGCGAGTCGCTGTCTGCACCCGGGTAGCGGAATGCGAGCTCCTCGACCTCGATGGCCGGGGCGGTGTCCGTGCCGGTCATCGCCGCCCTCCCCGCTCCGCCGGGGCTGAGTCCTGGCCCGTGTTCTCTGTCGGGCCCTGCCCCGCCCGCTGGCGGCGTGAGGCGATGACGAAGCGCACCGTGAGGACCAGGCCGATCAGGGCCAGCAGCGCGGCTGACACCCCAACCCAGAGGAAACGGGCGCCGTACACGTCGATGAAGTCGGGGTCCCACACCCCGAAGTTGTCGAAGATCGCGGAGGTGAAGGCGGCGATCATCGAAACGAAGGCGAGGAAGAGGGCGAGCAGCAGGAAGGCGGCGGTGCCTCGTTCTGCGAGCGGGATCGGGTGGCGGGGGTCGCGCGGAGCCAGTCCGAGGAGGGGTTCGATCTTGCCGTGCAGGCGGGGTGCGAGGGCGATCGCCGGCAGCACACCGAAGAGGACTCCGCTGATGGCCACCGCGACCAGGATATCGACGGCTTCCAGGAGGAGGATCGACTGCGGCAGGCCGGGAACGTATTCGGCTCCCTCCACACCGACCCACACCTTGGCGATGTCCACGATCGCCGACAGGAACTTGTCCACCAGCACCACGACCAGGGCCGCCATGCCCAACTGCCACCGGTTGCGCGGGTCGCGGACCAGGCACCCTGCGATGTAGAGGCCGAGGAACATCTGCACGTAGCCCTCGAGCTCTCCGATTCCGGAGAAGTCGCCCATGAGCAGGTCGACGAAGACGATCTCGCCGAGCGGTGCTCCGAGGGCCGCCCACAGAGGATTGAACAAGGCGACCATGACGAGCGGGACGAACACGAGGTAGGAGACCTTGAGGTCGACGGGACCGACGTGGATCCGGGGGATGATCTCGGTCAGGATCGTCGCCAGCCCGAAGAGGGTCATCGAGAGGACGAACACCATGAGCTTCTGTCCGGAGTTCAGTTCGGGCGGGCCGGAACTCCGGGGGGACTTGGCAGGGCGGCTGGCGTCGGGGGACGGGGTGGGGCGGGGGGACTCGGTCATGGGGTGCCTTTCGCCGGAGCGGGGGGACGGGCTGGTCAGGTCAGTGACCGTGGGACTGGCGGGCTGAGGGGTTCGGGGGCCGGGTGCGCGGTCTGGTCGGCCCAGAGCCCGAGCAGATCGCCCACCTCGTCGATGACATGGGTGGGGCACAGGTCGGCGGGGACGGCGTCGATCCGCTCGTCGGAGGCCGACCCGCCGCGAACGACCACCGAGACGCCGACTCCGGCACGCCGGGCGGCCGCGGTGTCGCGCCAGGGTTTGTCACCCACGAACCACGCGTCTGCTGGCGCCGCGCCCAGGGCCGTGGTGGCCGCGCGGACCGTGGCGGGGTCGGGTTTGCGGCGGCCGAGTTCGTCGGAGTACACGTGGGTGCCGATCAGGTGGAGTACTCCGAAGCGGTCGAGCTCCTCTCGGACCGCGCGTCCGCACACGGTGTTGGACACGATCCCGACGGGGATGCTGCGTTCGGCGCAGAAATCCAGGACATCGCGCACACCGGGGCGCATGGTGGCGTAGCTCTTCGTGCGGGCGTACTCGAGCATGAGTTCGGCCGACTCGGCGAGCAGGAGGGCCCTGGCGCGGTCCGGTAGGCCGTGGCCGACCATCTCGTACCAGAACCGGCGGGGCGCGACCTCGGGGACTGGACCGTTCTCCGGGTGGGTGGCTTTCCACGCCCGGTAGTGCTCTCGGCCGGCCAGGATCCGGGCGAGGACGGCTTCGGTGGTGGCGGCGTACCCGGCGCGGTCCAGCCGGGCGGCGAGGTTGCGGGCGAAGGCGCGCTGGGCATCGGGGGTGGGGACGGACTTCGCGATCACACCGCCCTGGTCGAGGAGGAGCGCCCCAGGGATCCCGTTCAGGCCCTCGGGCCGTCCGCGGACCGGAACTTGGAACGGTGGCTGGACGGGGGCGTGGGGCTCGGAGGAGACTCGGGCTTCGGCCGTGTCCTGCGCGGGGGAGGTGACCGGCCCGGGTGTGTCGACCGGGAGGGCGGGATGGGCCGGGCCGGCCGTGCCGGTGGGCGGAGCGGGTTCATCGGTACAGCTGCGCAGAAGCGGACCTACCAGGCCCTCCGGGGTCTCCAGGACCGCGTCGGCGCGTTCCAGGACGGGGTAGGGGGGCGTGTCGGTATGCCGGTGGCGGGTGAGGATCACGGCACCGGCCCCGGCCCTGCGCCCGGCCACGACGTCCCGGTCCTGGGTGTCCCCCACGTACCAGCAGCGCTCCGGCACGGTGCCGAGCGCTCGGGCGGCGAGGGCGACCATCTCGGGGTGGGGCTTTCGGATACCGACCTCGTCGGAGTAGACCTGCACGCCGAACCGGCGTTCCAGCCCGGCCTCGCGGAGGATACGGCGGTGCGATCGGCCCGAGTGGGCATTGGAGACGATGCCGACACGCACTCCGAGGGTCTCGGCCGCGGCCAGGAGGTCGTGGATGCCGGGTCGGACCTCGTGCTCGGAGATGAGGGGCGACATATCAGCCAGGAGGTCGGCCGCACTGCCCGCGAGGACCGCCCGGGTGCGGTCGTCCAGGTCCGAGGCGAGAAAGTCCGTCCAGATGGTGCGGTGGTCCAGTTCCTCCGGGGCCCGCCGGCGGCCGGACGCGTTCTTCCAGTCCTTCAGCGCTGCCAGGCCGGCGTCCAGGGAGGAGTGCAGGATCTCCTGGGGGACGTGGTGACCGGCCCGGGCCAGTACTTCAGACAGGTGGCGGGCGGCATCGGAGCGCCCTTCGGGGCGTTTGCTCGTCTGGAAGACGACCCCGCCGAAGTCCAGGAGCAGGGCGTCTGGTCGGTGTCGGAGTACGGCCGTGTCCAAGGGGGGTCTCCTGCCGGTTGGGTCCGCGTTCACCGGACAAGCTAGGCACGGGCAACGGACTCCCGGAGTCCCCCGGGTGGACCTTCGGGAAACGAATCTGGAACGTTCCAGATTCGGCGCGCACCGGTGCCCCGCGCACGACACAATGTCCTTGTGAACAGAGGCGAAGAGGGGCGCGCGCCGCGCCCCACCATCGTGGACGTCGCGGCCGCCGCCGGGGTGTCCAAGTCCCTGGTCTCCCTCGCGCTGCGTGGCGACCACGGGGTGAGCCCCGCGACCAGCGCGCGGATCCTCGCCACCGCCGACCAGTTGGGGTACCGCTCCAACACCCTCGCGCGAGGTCTCGTCCAGGGGCGCACCATGCTCTTGGGCGTGCTCCTGACCGACCTGGCCAACCCGTACCACACCGAGGTCGTGTCCGGTGTCGAAGAGTCCGCGGAGGAGCGCGGGTTCACGGTGCTGCTGGCGCACGGGCGCCGGGACCCGGACCGGCTCTCCCAACAGCTGGACGCGCTGCTCCAGCTGAACGTGGACGGTGTGGTGGTGGTCAGCTCCTGGCTGCCGCCCGAGGCGCTGGCCGCCGCCGCCCGGCGCGTGCCCCTCGTCGTGGTGGGTCGGCCGGAGGCCTTCACCCCGGGGGTGGACACCGTCGCCAACGACGACCTGGCCGGTGCCGAGGAAGCCGTGAGCCACCTGGCGGGCCTGGGCCATGAACGGATCGCGCACTTGGCGGGGAGCGGGCGTCCGGCTTCGCGGGCGCGTGAAGCGGGATACCGGGAGACCATGCGTGCCCTGGGACTGGCCGGGCACATCAGCATCCGCCGGGTCGGCGACGGGCAGGGCAGGGAGGGAGCCGCCGCCGAGCTGCTCGCGGAGGAGCCCACCGCGGTGTTCGCCGCCAACGACCTCGCCGCTCTGGCCGTACTCGACGGGGCCCACGAGTCGGGGAGGGCCGCTCCCGGTGGGGTTTCGGTGGTGGGCTACGACAACACGTCGTTGTCGGAGACCGTGCGGCCCCGCCTGACCAGCGTGGACCAGCCCCGTCTGGTGATGGGGAGGTTGGCCACCCGGTTGCTGTTGGAGCGTGTGGGCGGACGGACCGGGGACCGACACGAGGTACTCGCCCCGAGCCTGGTCGTCCGTGCTTCCACTGCCCCTCCGGGCTCCTGAGTGCCCATCCGCAAGGTGTGCACCCGTGGCACCATCCTCGGTCTACCGCTTACCATCGCCACACGGTAGGTTCTGGCCGGTCCACAATCGCCTAGAGAACCGAGGCCCGGATGCGTGTCCGTTTCCTGTCCCCAGTGGCAGCCGCCGGATTGGTCATGACCTTGGGGTCATGCCCCCTCTCCGCCGACCTGGGGGACGTGAATAACACCGCGGACGAGGGCATCGCCTTCCCGGTCGATGAGGCCACCTTGCACAACGCCCGTGAGGGCGAGCCGTACGAGGCGGAGCTCAGTGGACTGGTCTCCGGCGGTGATTCGGGGACCGAGTTCGCGAAGGTCGACGGGGACGGCTGGGTCCAGGTGTCGTCGGACGGCACCCTCTCGGGAACACCTGAGACCTCGGCCGAAGTGACGGTCGAGGCGACCGCCGCCGACGGTTCGGCCGCGAGCCTGGAGGTGACCGTCCCGGTGCGGGACCACGACCAGCCGCTCGTCGACGAGCTGGGGGTGATGAGCTTCAACACCTGGCACGGCGGCACGCAGGTGAACGACTACCACGAGAAGCAGGTCCGCTTCCTGTTGGAGAGCGACGCCGATGTCGTGGGGCTCCAGGAGACCCGGGGCGAGCACACCGAGCGGCTGGCCCAAGCACTCGGTTGGTACCACTGGCAGGGTTCCGACAGCCTCGGAGTACTCAGCCGCTACCCGATCGCGGAGGAGTACGGCGAGGTCAACGCTTCGGGCGGGGTCCGGATCGAGCTCGACGGCGAGGAGTCCCAGGTCAACCTGTGGAACGTGCACCTCGGGTACACCCCGTACGGCCCCTACGACTTCTGTTTCGACGGGATGGACGCGGACGAGGTCCTGGAGCGGGAGGCCGAGTCGGGCCGCACCCCGCAGATCACCGACACCCTCGAAGCGATGTCCGACCAGGTCGACGCCGCCGACGATGTTCCGGTGCTGCTCGTGGGTGACTTCAACGCGCCTTCGCACCTGGACTGGACCGAGGAGCTGCGCGAGGAGAACTGCGGCTACGCCGACGTGCCCTGGCCGACCTCGACGCTGCCGACCGAGGAGGGGTTCACGGACTCCTACCGCGAAGCCCACCCCGATCCCGGGGCCGAGCCGGGGAACACCTGGTCCCCCGTGTACCCGTACCACGAGGGGTCGACCGGCCCGGAGGAGCCGCAGGACCGGATCGACTTCGTCTACCACGCGGGCGACCTCGGTGTGCTGGACTCCCACGACCTGGTCGTCGGGGACCCGGCCCCGTACCCGGACCACGAGGACAACGAGTGGACCACCGACCACGCGGCGGTGCTCACCTTCTACTCGCTCCCGTCCTGACCCGCCGGGCCCTTCCCGAGAGCCGGGGAGGGCCCGCCGCCCTTTCGTATCCTGGGAACCCGCTCTGGTTGACGGAGGTGACAGCGGTGGCTACCGGTGACCCCCTGAACCCGCACGTCGCCTCGCTGCTGCGCTGGGAGGAGCACGGCGCACGATGGCGGGTGGTGGCGCGCACCGCCACCGCGGTGACGGTGTCGATGCGCACCTGTGACGGAGGGACCGAGGTGGACCGGCTGACCTCCTCCGACCCGGAACTGCTCGCCTTCGTCGAACAGCGGCTCAGCCCTGGGACTCCGCGATCTTCTTGATGCTCTCCAGCCTGCGGTCCCAGGCCGCGGCGATGCTCCGCAGTCCCTGCCCGACCTCGTCCAAGCGGACGACGTCGACCTCGTGAACGACCGCCCGGCCGCGCTTCTCCGCGCGAACGAGGCCCACCGCACGCAGGGCCTCGAGGTGCTTCACGATGGCCTGCCGGGAGACGGGCAGCTCCCGGGCCAACTCGGAGGCGGAGGCGGATCCCCGCCCGAGCCGGACCAGGACACTCCACCGGGTGTCGTCGCCGAGAGCGGCGAAGACCGGAGGCAGCGAGGTCTCCACACCGCTCACCGGCCACCCTCCACAAGAGCCTTGGCCGCCGCGAGTTCGACCTCCCAGCCCTTGGTGTTCTCCGCGACCTGCTGACGTTTGGCCTCTTCGGTGAGGCTGAGCTTCGAGAAACCGCTCTCCACGACCCTGAGCGTCACCCCGCCGGGCCGCTCGTCGAGCCAGAACTCCACCAGCGTGGATCGCTCCGCGATGTGCTGGTCCATCTCGCCCCCGATCCAGCGGAACGCGGCGTAGTGCGGCGGATCGAGTTTCTCGGTCCGGATCCGGAACTTCCCATGCGTGGGGTCGTGTACGTCCTGGACGCCCTCGCTGACCTTCTCGATCCGGTGTTCCACGATCGCGCCGTCATTGATGAACCACCCTGGCTCCGACACCAGATCCCAGACCCGTTCAGCCGTGGCGTCGATGTCGATCTGCTTTTCAATGCTGTCCATGACCGCCTCCTTATGGCAACCACAGGGTTGCACATAAGGACATGATTGCGCAACCAATACATTGCACAAAAGGAGGGTCGCGGACCTCAGCCGGAGGCGAGCCGCCGCGGTGAGCGCGTTCACGCGCGAGCAGGGGCGGCGAGGTGCGCGAGCGCCAGCGAGTGCACACCGGGGCCCGGGGGGTCGTCCCCCCGAAAACAGGAACGGCCCGCGGGGAAGGTTGCCAAGCAACCGACCACGCGGGCCGACTCGTGGAGCTATGGGGATTCGAACCCCAGACCTCCTCCATGCCATGGAGGCGCGCTACCAACTGCGCCATAGCCCCTGGTTGGCCGGGCGGTTCCCCCGCCTCGGCACATGGACACTCTACCGGACGCCAAGGGTGGGTCGAACCAACGTCAAACCTCGGATGTCTCACGTGTGTACTCCGGTTGCCTCTGGTTCAGGCCGGGGCTCGGGGTCGGCAGCGGTTCGGGACCAATATCCTGGAGTGGTGCCCGAAACAAAGCTTGAAATCCAGATGCTCCACGATCGCCTGTTGGTGAAGGCGGTTCCGGACAAGAGTGAGCGTCGCAGCAGTGCGGGTCTGGTCATCCCGGACACGGTGAAGCTGGCGACCCGCCTCGCGTGGGGTGAGGTGCGCGGCGCCGGCACCGGGGCCCGGCACGTCAAGACCGGCGACCGTGTGCTCTTCGACCCCGAGGAGCAGGGCGAGGTCGAGTTGAACGGTGAGCGGTACGTCGTTCTGCGGGAGCGGGACGTCCACGCGATCGCGAACGAGGCTCCCGACCGGGGCACCGGCCTCTACCTCTGAGCCCCCGAACCCGCTTCCACTTGCCATGGCCGGGGCCCGGCATGCGACTGGGCCCCGGCTTTCCTGTGCGCCACGGAGTGGCGCGGTGTTTCCGCGATCCGGTTCACTTCTCCCGGGCGACCGCTTTGACCAGCGACATCAGACACAAGTTGTGGGCCTCGAAAGCCGGGACCCGGGCGGCGGTCACGTAGGTCCATCCGGCGTAGAGGGATGACCACATGAGCTGCTGCGCCCACAGCGGGGTGACGCGGGGATCGATGGTGCCGTCCTCGTGCCCGCGTTCTATGAGGTCGAACAGGGCCAGGTCACCGGGCCCGCACTCTTCCTCGTCGCCCTTTTCCGCGGTGGGGTCGTCGTCGGCGAAGGTGAGCATGGCGATCGTACGCAGCGAGAAGTACTCGGACGCCAGCCGGGAGAACGCCTCGATGGCGGTGCCCTCGGTGGTGCGCGCCCTCTCGGTGGCCTCGTTGGCCAGTTCGTCGGTGTAGTCGCGCAGGGCCGTAACGAGCTCGGCGCGCTCGGAGAAGTAGCGCTGCAGCGTACTGCGCGCGACCCCGGCCTCGGCTGCCACCTGCGACAGCGGCGCGGCCCGGTTCTCTCCCAGTACTTCCACCGCCGCGTCGAGGATCGCGCGGCGGGTCCGTGCGCGGGTCCTCGTCTCTTGCTCTGAGGGAGCGCTCTTCACCATGCCTTCAGTCTAGATGTGCAGGTACTTGGTTGACAATAATCGGTCATATATGACCTACTTTGAGCCATGACTGATCATTCAATAGCAAGTGGAGCACCACCCGATCCGCCTGACGGAACCACCGGAGCCACCGCGGAACCGCGCTTCGCGCAGCTGAAGGTGCTCTGGTCCTTCGTCCGCCCGCACCGGCGCAAACTCCTCCTGGGCCTGGTCCTCGCCCTGTTCGGCTCCGCACTAGAGCTGGCCAACCCGATGGTGGTCAAGTTCGTGCTCGACACCGTCTCCGAAGCCGGCAGCCTCGCCATGCCGATCACGATCCTGCTCTGCCTCTTCGCGCTCGGCATCGTGTCCGGGCTCTGGCACTGGATCGTGCTCGGCACCGTCGCGGAGAAGGTGGTCCTGGACGCGCGTACCTCACTCGTGCGCCGCTACTTCCGGGCCGCCCTGATCCCGCTCTCCAAGCGCTCCTCCGGCGAGCTGGTCACCCGGGCCACCTCCGACACCGTCCTCCTGCGCGAGGCGGCCTCCAGCAGCGTGATCAGCCTCATCAACGGCGGTGTGCTACTGGTCGGAACACTGATCATGATGGGCGTCCTGGACCTGGTCCTGCTCGGAGTCACGGTCACCGCGGTGGCCGTCGTCACGGTCCTCTTCCTGACCCTGATGCCCGCCATCGCCAAGGCCCAGGAGAGAGCGCAGAACTCCCTCGGGCTGATGGGCGGGGTGCTCGACGGGTCCCTCCGCGCGATCCGCACGGTCAAGGTCAGCCGGGCCGAGGGCCGCCTCAGTACGCAGATCCTGACCCACGCCGAGGACTCCGCGAGGTACGGGATCCGGTCGGTCCGCCGCGAGGCCGTGGCCTGGACGATCGCCTTCGGTGGCATCCAGCTGGCCATCATCGCCATCCTCGGCGTAGGTGCGCTCCGGGTCGCCTCGGGCGAGATGGCGGTCTCCACCCTGGTCGCGTTCCTCCTGTACGCGTTCACCCTGCTGACCCCGGTCATGGAGCTCTCCAACAGCGTGACCACCCTCCAGTCGGGTATCGCCGCCGCCAAGCGCATCCGCGAGGTGGAGGCCCTCCCGCTCGAACCCGCCGCCGAGGAGGGAACCGGCGGCGCACCGGCCCCCGAGGGTTCCGGCACGGACGGCCCCGCCCCCGACGCCGACAACGGCCACGGGAGCCCGCTGTTGGAGCTGCAAGGGGTCACCGCCAGGTACGCGCCGGGCGCGGCCGCGGCTCTGGAGCGTGTCGACATGGCTATCCCCCGGCGCGGCCACACCGCGATCGTGGGCCCCTCCGGTGCGGGCAAGACCACCGTCTTCTCCCTGATGTTGCGCTTCCTTGAACCCGAACACGGGCAGCTCCTGATCAACGGGGAGCCTTACCGGGAGCTGTCTCCGCAGCAGGTACGCGCGCATTTCTCCTATGTGGAGCAGGACACCCCGGTCATCCCCGGCACCGTCCGCGAGAACCTGCTGTTCACCCGCCCGGAAGCCGGTGACGAGGAGGTGAGGCGGGTGGTGGCGGAGGTGCTCCTGTCCGAGAAGATCGAGGAGCTGGCGGACGGGCTGGACACGCGGCTGGACGCCTCCTCGTTCTCCGGCGGACAGCGCCAGCGCGTCGCCTTGGCGCGCGCCCTGCTCGGCGCCCCGGACGTGCTGCTGCTCGACGAGGCCACCTCGCAGGTGGACGCGATCACCGAGGCCGCCATCACCCGGAGCGTTCGCCGCCAGGCCGAGCGGGCGGCCGTGGTGACCATCGCGCACCGGCTGTCCACCGTGATCCGCGCCGACCGCATCCTCCTGATGGAGGACGGCGGGATCCGGGCCCAGGGCACCCATGAAGAGCTGCTCGCGAAGGACACCCTGTACCGGGACCTCGTCGCGGCCCTGCATATCGCGGAGACCGAGGGCCGTGACCGTCCAGCTGCGGGCGGGGACCGTGGCGAGGAGGTGACTGTCAGCGCCTCCCCCTCGTGACCACCCGGGTAGTAACATCCGCGCCAGAGCGGACCGGCAGGCGCGAACGGCCCGCTCGTCGCGGGTGCGGGTCCCTGGGGTCCCGTGCCCGCGGCGACCTGTTCGGCACGGGCGGTTTCCGGTGGACGCAGTGGTCTGTCCCCCGGACACGCCCGAGGCGCGCCCGCCCCACCCGCGGCGCGCGGAACCGGCGCCCCGGCGCCCGCGAGGGATCGATGAGCAACTACGCCCAGTATCAGGACAGCGTCTACGCCGACGCGACCAACGGCAAGCTCCCCCAGCTGCCGTACCACCACGACGAGCTGCGCGAGCTGGCCCGGGAGGCCATGGAGCCGGGTCCGTTCGGCTACGTGGAGGGGAGCGCCGGACGCGAGCGCACCGCGGACGCCAACGTCGACGCCTTCTCCCGGTACGCCCTGCGGCCGCGCAGCCTGCGGCCCGGGGCGGAGGCCGCGGGGGACCTTGGTGTCACGCTGTTCGGAGAGCGCTACCCCACTCCCCTGCTGACCGCGCCGATCGGGGTTCTGGAGCAGGTGCACCCCGAGTGCGAGCGGGCCCTGGCCCGGGGAGCGAACACGCTGGGGGTCCCCGTGACCCTGTCCACCGCAGCCTCCACCCCGATCGAGGAGGTGGCCGAGGCCGCGGACTCCTGGTGGTACCAGCTGTACTGGCCCAGCGACGACGAGTTGGCGGAGTCCTTCGTACGGCGCGCGGCGGCGGCCGGGGCCAAGGCGATCGTGGTCACCGCGGACACCAAGCGGCTCGGGTGGCGGCCCCGCGACCTCTCCGCGGGGCACCTGCCGTTCCTGCGCAGCCAGGGCACCGCGAACTACTTCAGCGATCCGGTGTTCCGGGCCCGGCTCAAGGAGGAGCCCGAGCCGGGCGGCGTGTTCACCGAGGCGGTCTTCCATTTCCTTGGTGCCTTCGCCAGCAAGTCGTTGAGCACGGAGAACATTTCCCGCATCCGCCAGTGGACCGATCTTCCGGTGCTGGTCAAGGGGGTCGTCCGAGGGGACGAGGCCGCGGACCTGGTGGACGCGGGCGTGGACGGGATCGTGGTGAGCAATCACGGAGGGCGCCAGATCGACGCCTCGGTAGCGGCGCTGGACGCGCTGCCCGAGGTGGTGGCGGCGGTCGGTGACCGGGCGGCGGTGCTGTTCGACTCCGGTGTGCGCTCGGGTGCCGACGTGGCCGTGGCCATGGCGCTGGGCGCACAGGCGGTCCTGCTGGGTCGGCCGTGGGTGTACGGCCTGGCGGTGGACGGGGCTTCGGGCGTGGAGCACGTTCTGCGGGCGTTCCTGGCCGAGCTGCAGATCACCGCGGAGCTGATGGGCAAGGACATCGCCGATCTGGACTCTGCGGACGTCACTCGACGGCCGTAACCGCGACGGGGAAGCGCCCTCATTGGCTGTTCTGAGAGCGCTCCCCTTCATTGTTCCGCCACCACCCTGGTGATCAACCAACGCATCGCCCTATAATGACTAAATGAACGAATCCAGTCATTAAGGACAGATCTATGGCCCGCCCCAGCGTGGACACCGAAGTCATCCTCGACGCGGCCGCCGAAGTCCTCGCGGAACACGGCTCGAAGCGCACCACCATGGACGACATCTCTGCACGCGCGGGGGTCGCCAAGGGCGTCCTCTACCTGCGCTTCGACAGCAAGGAGACCCTGTCGCGTGCCGTGATCGCCCGCGAGCTGGGGCTGGCTCTGGCCACTACCCGGTCCGAGGTGGCCGCCGACCCGCGCGGCGGCCTGTTGTCCCGGCTCTTCGTCCACTCACTGACAGCCCTGTACACCCGGCCCTTGCTACGCGCGCTGTACAAGGGGGCCGTCCGGACGGGGCGGCGTCCCGACGACCAGACGGCCCTGTACCGGTCCCGGCTGCCGGTCAGCGCGGACTTCGTCCGGCGGATGCGGGACGCGGGCATGGTCCGGGCCGACCTGGATCCCGAGACCCTGGCCGCCAACCTGGCGGTCTGGAACGTGGGCCTGGTCCAGACCGCGCCGCACGAGGACCTCGACGCGCTCATCCTGGGGATGGGCGAAATGATCGCGCGCGCCGCCGACACCGACGTCACTGACACCACACCCGGCAAGGAGTGCTTCAGGCGCCTCGCCGACGACCTCGAATCACTCTGGAGCCGGCCATGACATTCCTCCCGCCGAACGCCCGTACCGAGTTCCTCGACATGGACGGGGGCCGGGTGCGTGTCCTGCGCAGCGGCCCGGACCAGGCGCCGCCGTTCCTGATGGTGCACGGCGGCAGCAACGACAACGCCACGATCTCGTGGTTCCGGATGTTCGAGGAGTTCGGTTCCGACCACCGGGTGATCGCGCCCGAGCTGCCCGGGTTCGGCGGCACGGTGGGCATCGATCCCGTGGGCGGCCCGGCGGCCCAGGCCGACTTCCTCGCGCGGGTCCTCGCCGAACTCGGGGTGGACCGGGCCGTGGTCGCGGGCGTGTCCATGGGCGGTGACGTGGTGCTGAACCTGGCGTTGCGCCACCCCGACCTGATCGAAGGGCTGGTACTGATCGCCCCCGGCGGGCTGGTGGAGCGCGTAGGGAACCGGTTCACGCACAAGGCCGCCTGGTGGTCCGCGCGGCTGCCCGACGCACTCCTGGTTCCCATGGCGACCCTGGCCAACCGGTTCGTCGGGGCGGCGCTGCGCGCGGTGGTGCACGACGTGTCGACCATGCCGCCCGAGGTGGTGGCGGAGTTCCGCCGCGAGGCCCTCCGACACGGCCCCTCGCGGGGTTACATGCGCTACAACCAGGCCACCCTCGGCCCACGCGGGATGCGCAACAACCTGCTGCCCGTGGTCTCGGAGATCTCGGCCCCCACACTCTTCTTCCACGGTGAACTGGACCCGATGGTGCCGCCGGAGGGGTCGCGGCGGGCGGCGGAGCAGATGCCGAACGCCCGGCTGGTTATGGTCCCCGAATGCGGGCACTGGGCCCAATTGGAGGCACACGACCGGTACGTGGACGAGGTCCGGGCCTTCCTGGCCACTATCCGCGACTGACCACGGCGGCCGCGGCTGCCCCGTGGTCCACCCCCTCCTAGGGAGCCCTCTCCCCCGGCCCCTCGCCGGATGGGCCCCTTACCGGAACGGGGACCGTGCGGCCGGAGCACGGGCTGGGAGCCGCCCGGCCAGACCCGTCATGCTGACCCGGTTGAGCGCCCTGGAGGCGGCCACGATACGCCGGGTGGGACGGCGCCGGGCGCGGTCGTAGCGGATCAGGGCCCTCGGGACGGTGGGCTCCCTGTTGAGTGCGTCGGCCAGTGCCACCGCGTCCACCACGGACTCACAAGCGCCCCGACCCAGGTTGGGCGCCATGGCGTGGGCGGCGTCGCCGATGAGCGCGTGGCGCCCTCGGACGTAGGGGCCAAGCGCCGGCAGGTCGTAGAGGGCCCGCCGGTCCACCCCATGGACCTCCAGCCCCGACAGGACCCGGGCGACCTCCGCGTGCCAGCCGCCGAACTCCCTCCGCAGCACTTTCGCGTGGGCGGTGACGTCCGGCGCCGCACGCTCGTCCTCGGTGAGCAGTCGCGCGTCGAGGGCCGCGTACCAGTTGGTGGTGTGCGCGCCGAGCGGAGTGACCCCGAAGATCCGTCGCCCTCCCCAGGTTTCGGTGACCCGCTCGACCCGGCCGGGAAGCGTCCCCCGGTAGGCGATCGACCCGAGGGGGCGGGGCGGCCGGGCGCGGGAGAACGCGGTGCGGCGGACAAGGCTGTGGATGCCGTCGGCGCCCACGATCACGTCGAACCGCTTCCCCGGGGCGAGGTCGGACACGGTGACGGGCGTGTTCCAGCGGACGAGGCCGTCGGGCACCCCTTCCACGAGGATCCGGAGAAGTTCCGACCTGGAGACCAGGTGGGCCCCGTCACCGGCGCCCGTGCGCAGGAGAGCCCTTCCGTCCGGCCGGAGCAGGGCGGCCTCCGCCCGGTGTTCGGCCCGCTCGCGCACGGCCTCCCCCAGGCCGAGGCGGTCGAGGGCGGCCAAGGCGCTGGGCCACACACCGAGTGCCCCGCCGATATCGGGTGGCCCGACCAGCCGTTCGCGTACGTCGACCTCCCAGCCACCGTGCAGCAGCCCCCGGGCGACGGTGAGACCCGCGATGCCGCCGCCCACCACCAGTGCTCTTCCGTTCATGCTCACCAGACTACTACGATCATAGTAAATCGCCACTATGAATATAGTGAACGGATGTCCCGGACCAAGGCCCGAGCCGTCGACGCGGCCATCGAACTCCTGGGGACCCGCGGCCTCCACGCCCTGACCCACGGCAAGGTCGATGCCGCCGCCGGACTCCCCAAAGGATCGGCGTCCAACCACTTCCGCACCAGGGACGCACTGGTCAGCGGGGCCGTGGAACGCTTGGAGGAGCTCGACCGGCAGGACTGGGCCCGGCTCTACGACGCCACCGTGGCCTCGGTCGACCACCTCGCGGACGCCGTCGCCGGGTTCGTCACCGCCATGAACACCACCGACCGGGTCCGCACCGTCGCCCGCTACACCCTGGCCATGGAGGCGGCGCACAACCCCGAGGTGCGCGCCGCACTCAACCGGGGCCACGACCGCATCCGCGAGTGGAGCGCCCCGATCCTGGCCAGCCTCGGCGCCCCCGACCCGGAGGCGGCCGCACGGACCCTGCTCGCCTACGCGGACGGGCTCATCATGCACGCGCTCACGCGGCCCGAGGTCGTCGAGCCGCGTGAGCAGTACGTCCGTGTCATCCGGGCCTGTGTGGAGCCCTGAGTCCGCGCCCCTGCACGGCCCCGGCCCTCAGCCCTTCACCGCGCCCGAGGTCAGCCCCGCGACGATCCTCCGCTGCAACACCAGCGCGAAGACGATCAGCGGGATCGAGACCAGCACCGAGGCAGCCATGACCTGTCCGATCGGGTTCTCGTAACCGACCCGCTCGAAGGTGCCGACGAACACCGGCACCGTCTGCACGTTGAGGTCGCGGGGGGCGAACGAGAAGGCAAGCAGGAACTCGTTGGTGGAGTACACGAAGGTCAGGATGGCCGCGGCTCCCACACCCGGTGCCGCCAGCGGGGCCACCACCCGCAGGAAGGCCTGGAACGGCGTCGCCCCGTCCACCTTCGCGGACTCCTCGATCTCTTTCGGGATGCCCGCGAAGAACGTGGCGAGGATGAAGATCGACAGCGGCAGGGTCAGCGCCACGTACGGGATGATCATGCCCGCGTAGGAGTTGAGCAGGTTGATCCCGGTCAGCTCATTGAGCTGCAAGTACATCCGGTACAGCGGGTTGACCAGCGCCACCGGCGGGAACAGCGTCGCCACCAGGGTGGCGGCGAGCAGCGCGAACTTCCCGGCCAGTGGCAGCCTCGCCAGCGCGTACCCGGCCAGTGCCGCCACGGGGATACAGATCAGCGTGGTCACCGACGCCACGATCAGCGAGTTGCGCAGCGCGAAGTGGAAGCCCTGGTTGACGACCTCCTCGTAGTTGCCGAAGTCGAACGGCCCCTGGAAGATGTTCGGGTCGGTCAGCGCCACCGAGCCCGTGCGCAGGCTGGTCATGCCCATCCACAGGAACGGGAACAGGCACCAGCCCAGGACCAGGAACAGCCCCAGCAGCTTGAGCGAGTTGATCACGAACGGTGGCGTCTTGGGCTTGGGCTTGTGCGCCCGCCGGACGGCGGCCCGGCTCTCGTGGGTGGTCATCGCCTCTCCTTCTGCCCCGCGTCACCGACCATGTGTCGGCCCAGTCGGCTGATGAAGGCCAGCCCGACCAGCATGACGATGACGAACGTGACCGTGGACAGCGCGTTCGCGTAGCCCAGTTCCGGCTCGGCTACCAGGAACCGCTGGGCGTACACCGACAGGGTGGCCAGCGAGTTCGAGTACCCGGCGAACACGTAGGCGAAGTCGAACATCCGCAGCGCGTCCACCGTGCGGAACAGCAGCGCGACGACGATCGCCGGGCGCAGCAGCGGCAGCGTGATCGACCAGAACCGCTGGACCGCGTTGGCCCCGTCGACCTTGGCCGCTTCGTAGTAGTCCCTCGGGATGGTCTGGAGCCCGGCCAGGAGCAGCAGGGCCACGAACGGGGCGGTCTTCCACACGTCCGCGCTGATGATGCCGACCATGGACCAGGCCGGGTCCCGCAGCCAGTTGATGTCCGTGCCCAGGACCGCGTTTGCGAAGCCGGGGTTGTGGTCGAACATGTACCGCCACACCTGGGCCGCGACCGCCGTCGGGATGACCCAGGGCACCAGGATGACCGCTCGGGTCAGGCCCCGGCCGATGAAGACCTGGTGCATGATCAGCGCGAACGCCATGCCGATCACGAACTCCAGGGACACCGACGCCACGGTGAAGATCAGCGTGTTCTGGGCGGCGTTCCAGAAGTTGGGGTCGGTCAGCGCCCTTGCGTAGTTGTCGCCTCCGATGAAGTCCTGTTGGAATCCCCGGATGTTGTACAGGCTCATCCCGACGGCGTAGAAGACTGGGAAGAGCGCGATCAGGGCCATGAAGGCGAGCGACGGGGCGAGGAAGATCCGCCCCATCGCCCGCTCGCCCAGGCCCTGTGCTCGTATGCGTGTGCCGACTTTCCGGTCAGTACTGCTCGATCGGGCCATCGCGGCGCTAGTCCTGTTCGAGCGCGTCGCCCGCCGCGGTGTCCACCGCTTCCAACGCGCTGTCGGCGTCCTCCTGCCCCAAGAAGGCCGGGTGCAGGTTGTCCTGCATCGACAGGGACAGCGAGTTGTACCCCGGGACCGGCGGCCGAGCGTCGGCGTCCTCGAGGATCTCACCGAGCAGCTCGAAGTTGGGGTCCTCGGCGTCGTCGTAGGCGCTGAGCATGGTCGGCGGGAGGCTGTGGCTCGCGAGGATGGCCTGTGCCTCCTCGTCGGTGGCGGCCCACTGCACGAACTCGGTGGCCAGGTCCTGGTTCTCGCTCAGGGTGCTGACGGCGTTGTTGAGTCCGCCCAGGGCGCTGGTGGTGCCCTCACCGGTGAAGGTCGGGAGCGGGGCGACGTCGAAGTCGCCCGCGACCTCGGTCTCCTCTTCCTCGTCCTCGCCTTCCAGGAGCGGGACGGCGTAGGGCCAGTTGCGCATGTACACGGCCTCGCCCGACTGGAACAGGGCGCGGGCGTCGTCCTCGACCATGGAGTCGTAGCCCTCGGCGAAGAAGCCGGCCTCCTGGGCTTCGGTCATGAAGTCCAGGGCGGTCTCCGCCGCGTCGCCCTCCAGGAAGATGGAGTTCTCCTGCCCCTCGTCGAAGAGCTCGCCGCCCGCGGACCAGAACATCTCCAGGTAGGAGACGACGAAGCCCTCGTACTGGTCGCCCTGGCCGACGAAGGGCGAGATGCCCTCCTCATCGGCCGCCTCCATACCGGTCTCGTAGAGCTCGTCCCAGGTTGTGGGGGGCTCGTCGATGAGGTCCGTGCGGTAGTAGAGGAAGCCGCCGTTGGAAGAGTAGGGCAGAGCGTAGAGCTCCTGCTGCCATTGGGAGCTGTCGATGGCCCCCTCGAGGCTGGTCCCCTCGACCTCCGGGCGCAGGTCCTCCAGGCTCTCGATGTAGCCGGCGTCGGCGAACTCGCCGGTCCAGATGACGTCGAGGCCGAGGACGTCGAACTCTCCGGCCTGGGTCTGCAGGTCCTGGAACATCGCCTGGCGCTGCTCGTCGGCAGTGGGCGCCAGGAAGAAGACCTCGACCTCCTGGTCTGGGTTGTTCTCGTTCCACAGGGTGGCGACGTCCTCGTGGATCTGGCGGTCCGCGCCGGTGACCGCCCAGACGAACTGGGGGTCGTCGGCCAACCCAGCGCTCTCGCCCTCGGCTTCGCCCTCGGTTTCCTCGGTCGGGGGTTCGCCGCAGGCGCTGAGGGTCAGGACCAGGGCGGCGACCGCGGCACCGCCCGCCCGCCATGAGTGCCTCCGGTGCCATGAAAGTTCCGGCATGACTCTCTCCTTTCGCGCCCGTTACAGGGGGTGGGAGCGCGGCTTCGAGGTGTTTGTGGGCCTCCCCCAGGGTGTTTGAAAACGATGCCACCGCCAATGTGACGTAGTCAACAGAGATACTCGCGTCAACTACATAACGCAGGTAAAAGAAGGCCTGAGCAGAGGCAAATCTGGTGAAAACGTTGCCATGCCACAGGTCACACTCCTAACGTGGACGGCATGTCCAGTCGTCCCCCGAGCATGCGTGACGTCGCACGGCGCGCCGGGGTCTCCCTGTCCACGGTCTCCCGGGTCATGCGCGGTGCCCCCGGGGTGGCGCCCACGGTCCGCGAACGCGTGCGCGACGCGGCGGACGAGCTCTCCTACGTGGTGTCGCGCAATGCCTCGGGACTGGTCACGGGACGCACCGGCCGGGTCGCGGTCGTGGTGCCCTTCCTCCAGCCGTGGTTCTTCGGCTCCGTGCTGGCGGGGATCAGCGACGTCCTGCGCCCCGCCGGGCTGGACATGCTCGTCTACAAGGTCGGCGACCTCCGGGCCCGGCCCGGCTGGACCCGCACCCTGCCCTTGCGCCGCAACTGCGACGCGGTGGTCACCGTGTCCATGGACCTGTCCGAGGAGGAGTGCCGGCGCCTGGACGACGTCGGCGTGCCACTGGTCCTCACCGGCCAGCGCGTACCGGGACGTGCCAGCGTGTTCATCGACGACCGCACCGGCGCGGTCGGGGCCACGCGCCACCTGCTGAATCTCGGGCACACCCGGATCGCCTATATCGGTTCGCAGGGCGAATCCTGGTACAGCGCGAGCTCGAGGGACCGGCTGCGGGGATACCAAGCGGCCATGGACGAGGCCGGGCTCACCCCCTGGAGTGTTGTCAAGGCGCCCGGGCACGAGGGAGGTGAGCACGCCATGGGTGAGCTGCTCTCCGACCTGGACCCGCCCACCGCCGTGCTCGCCGAGTTCGACGACATCGCCATGGGGGCCCACCGAACGCTGCGCCGATCGGGGATCAGCGTCCCCGACGCGATCTCCCTCATGGGGTTCGACAACCACGAGGGGGCCGCCATGCTCGACCTCACCACGGTCGACCAGTCCCCTTGCCGCATCGGTTCCGCGGCGGGCGAGCTCGCGGTCGAGGTCGTGGACGGGACGCGTCCGCGGGACACCCACGTGGAGATGCCCACCCAGATCATCCCCCGCCAGACCACCTCCGCCCCGAGAAGCACCCAGGGGCTGTCCTGACCCAACCGACGAGGGAGCTGAACATGCGGCCATGGTGGCGCGACGCCGTCCTGTACCAGGTCTATCCGCGCAGTCTCGCCGACGCCGACGGCGACGGGGTCGGCGACATCGCGGGAATCACCTCCCGGCTGGACCACATCGCGTCCTTGGGCGCCGACGGGCTCTGGCTCTCGCCGTTCTACCCCTCGCCCTGGGCGGACGGCGGCTACGACGTGGCCGACTTCCGCGGGGTGGACCCGGCCCTGGGCACGCTCACGGACTTCGACGCCATGGTCGCGGCCGCGCACACGCGCGACCTCCGGGTGATGATCGACATCGTCCCCAACCACACCTCCGAAGCACACCCGTGGTTCCGTGCGGCGCTGGCCTCCCCCGACGCCCCCGAGCGGGACCTGTACGTGTTCCGGGAAGGGCGCGGGCAGGAGGGTGGGCTCCCACCGACCAACTGGCGGTCGACCTTCGGCGGACCGGCCTGGACCCGGGTCCCGGACGGCCTCTGGTACCTGCACATGTTCGCCCCCGAGCAGCCCGATCTGAACTGGGACCATCCGCGCGTCCGCGAGGAGTTCCGGGACATCCTGCGGTTCTGGAGTGACCGGGGCGTGGACGGCTTCCGGATCGACGTGGCGTACGCGCTGGTCAAGGACTTGGAACCGCTGCGTGACCTGGTGCTGGTGGACGGCGGACGGTTCGACGACCTCAGCGCCAACCCGGACCACCCCTACCTGGACCGGCCCGAGGTGCACGAGGTGTACCGGGACTGGAACCGGGTGCTGTCCGCCTACGACCCGCCGCGCGCCACCGTGGCCGAGGTCTGGCTGCCCAGCGAACGGCGGGTGCGGTACACGCGGCCGGGCGAGCTCGACCAGGCGTTCAACTTCGAGTTCCTGTCCGCCCCCTGGGACGCGGAGGCCCACCGGGGGATCATCCAGTCCTCCCTCTCGGACGCCGGCCGGGTGGGCACGGTGCCCACGTGGGTGACCGGCAACCACGACGTCGTCCGGAAGCCCTCCCTTCTGGGGCTGCCCGCGGGGACCGACCCCCGCGCCTGGCTGCTCTCGGACGGCCGGGAACCGGAGCCGGACCCCGAACTCGGCCGGGACCGCGCGCGGGCACTCGCCCTGCTCGAACTGGCGCTGCCGGGCTCGGCGTACGTGTACCAGGGCGAGGAGCTGGGGCTGCCCGAGGTGGCGGACCTTCCCTCTGAGGCGTTGGAGGACCCGCGCTGGCGGGGCAGCGGCCACACCGACAAGGGCCGGGACGGGTGCCGGGTCCCCCTCCCCTGGACCAGGGAGGGCCCGTCGTTCGGCTTCGGGAGCAACGGGGCATGGCTGCCCCAGCCCTCCTGGTGGGGTGAGTACTCGGTGGAGGCGCAGGAGGGCGACCCCGACTCAACTCTGTGGCTGTACCGGAACGCCCTGCGGGTACGCGGGCGTTTCGCCGCCGACGAGACCCTGGTGTGGAACGACCACCTGAACCGGGGCCCGGTGCTGGCCTTCTACCGCGCCGACGTGTTGGTCGTGGTGAACACGGGCCGGGACCCGGTCCCGCTCCCCCGGGGCGAGGTGCTGCTGGCCAGCACCGAGGTGGACGGGATGGCACTCCCCGGCGATACCACCGTCTGGCTGGGCGACGCGATGTAGATCGGGCCCCGACCGCCCCGGGGTTCCCTACCGACAAAAAATAATGCTGTATTATTTTTTCATGGCTACACACAGAGACGAGGAGAGCCGCCGCCACCAAGTCGGTGAAGCGCTTCTCCTGGTCATCAGCGAGCACGGTTTGGAAGGCACCACCCTGCGACAGGTCGCCGCGACGGCGGGGGTCTCCGTCGGGCTGGTCCAGCGCTATTTCCGCACCAAGGCCGAGCTACTTACCTTCGGCATCGAGTACGTCACCCAGCGCACCATGGAGCGGATCTACTCGGCCCCGGACACACCACCGTTCCGCGCTCGCCTCCAGCGGATCATCGAGGAGCTGCTGCCCTTGGATGAGGTCCGCGGACAGGAGGTCCGCGTGTGGCTGGCCTTCGCCCACTCGTCCATGGCCAACCCCGAACAGGCCCGGATCCACCATGACATGGTCGATCAGAGCCTGGACTGGGTCCGTGCGGCGTTTCGCGGTGCACAGCACAGCGGCGAACTCTCCGCTGACATGGACATCGATACCGCCGCCGCCTCGATGATCGCCTTCGTCAACGGTCTCTCCCTGCACGGCGTCACCGACCCCGACCGATTCGGACCCGACGTACTCCGCGCGGCGATCACCGCCCAGCTCGACCTCCTCTGCTTGGAGGCCCGGCCATGACCTTCGGACTGCTGACCGCTCTGGTCGGGCTCGCGCTGCTGGACAGCACCGCGTTCGGCACCCTCCTGATTCCCCTGTGGCTGCTCATGGCTCCGGGCAAGGTACGGGTCGGCCGGATGGCCGTGTACCTGGGCACCGTCGTGGCCTTCTACTTCGTGGCGGGCCTGGCGATCGCAGCCGGGGCGGACATGCTCGTCGACGCGGTCCGCGACACCTTCGCGCAGATCCCGGACGCGGTACTGCTCTCCCTCCAGCTGGCCGCCGGCGCCGTCCTCGTCGCCGCGGGCATCTGGTGGGGTGTGCGGTCCGGCAAGCGGGCGGAGGGCGCGGGCCCCGGCAGACTCCAGCGCTGGCGCGACCGCGCGATGACCGGCGCGGGCGGCAACGGCAACGGCAGTGTCATGAAGCTCGCCCTGATCGCGGTGGGGCTGGAAGTCGCGACGATGCTGCCCTACCTTGTCTCCATCGGCCTGCTGGTCAACGCGCAGTTGGGTGTCGTGGGCTACGCGGGCTGGCTCGGCCTGTACAACCTGGTGATGGTCCTGCCCGCGGCCCTCATCACCCTGGCCCGGCTGTTCTGGCACCGCCGCCTGGACCCGCTGCTCCACCGGCTGAACAACTACCTGGCCAAGAGCAGCTCGTCGGCCGTGGTGTGGATCCTGGTGGTCCTGGGGGCCGCCCTCGCCGCACACGCCGGGTACGCGCTGGTCACCGGCTAGCCTTGGCGGTCCAGAGCGGCCGCGCACCTCCTGGCCTGGGCACGGAAGGCCTCGGCGAGTTCGGGCGGACCGCTGACCAGGGTGAAGTCGGCGTTGACCGACGTGATCATCCAGACCAGGTCGTAGGGGCTCTCCCCGCCCAGGTGGAACAGGCAGCTGTGGGCGTCGACCGCCTCCAGCACCCCCATGCCGGGCCAGATCCGGTCGGCGACCGCCTCGACGGGTTCATGGAGCCGGACCACAGCCCGGTAGTCCCAGGTGGCCGAGGACAGCTGGTAGGAAACGTAGCGGGCCGCGTCACCGTAGGGCGGCTCGCGCGGGGTGAACCGGGGACCGGTGGGGGTCCGCGGGGTGAGCCGGTCCACGCGGAAGGTGCGCCAGTCGTCACGGTCGACGTCGAAGGCGACCAGGTACCAGCGCCGCCCGAAGCTGACCAGGCGGTGCGGCTCGACGCTCCGGACCGAGTCACCTCCGCGCGGACTGGCGTAGTCGAAGCGCAGCCGCTCGCGCCGGCGGCAGGCTTCGGCGACCGCCATCAGGGTCCCGTAGGAGACCGTGGGCCCGGGTTCGGCACCGGCCCGCGACGTGGCACCGTGCAACGTGGTCACCCGCTGCCGCAGCCGCGAGGGCAGCACTTGTTCCAGCTTTCCCAGAGCACGCAGCGAAGCCTCCTCACCGCCGCTGACCGCCCCGTCGGCGGCGGTGCGCAACCCGACGACCACGGCCACGGCCTCCTCATCGTCGAGCAGGAGGGGCGGCATGGCGCTTCCCCGCCCCAACCGGTATCCGGCCGTGCCCTGGGTGGCGTGCACCGGGTAGCCGAGTTCGCGCAGGCGGTCCACGTCCCTGCGAATGGTGCGGGTGGTGACGTCGAGGCGGGCGGCCAGATCGGCGCCGGACCAGTCCCGGTGGGTCTGGAACAGCGACAGCAGCGCGAGCAGCCGGGCGGAGGTCTCAGCCATGCCCTGATCCTGCCATCGACTTAGGACCGAAACTGACCTAAGCACTCTCTAGCGTGGAACCATGACGAACTCACAGCAGAACATCCGTCCCTTCCACATCGACGTCCCCAAGGAGCAGCTGGTCGATCTGGAGGCCCGGCTGGCCAACACCCGCTGGCCGGACGAGGTGCCGGGGACGGGCTGGGACCGCGGGGTTCCGGTGGGCTACCTGAAGGAGCTCACCGAGTACTGGCGCACCACCTACGACTGGCGGGCCCACGAGGCCGAACTCAATGCCCATCCGCAGTTCACCACCGAAGTGGACGGCCAGAACGTCCACTTCCTCCACGTGCGCTCGCCCGAGCCCGACGCCGTGCCGCTGATCCTCCTGCACGGCTGGCCGGGCGCGGTCACTGACTTCCTCGACGTCGTCGGCCCGCTCACCGACCCCCGCTCCCACGGCGGCGACCCCGAGGCCGCGTTCCACCTGGTGATCCCGTCGCTGCCGGGGTTCGGCTTCTCCACCCCGCTGGCCGGTCCGGGTATGGGGACGAACCGGATGGCCGGGGTGTTCGTGGAGCTGATGTCCCGACTCGGCTACGAGCGCTACGGGGTCCAGGGCTACGACACCGGATCGTGGATCGCCCCGGAGATGGGCAAGCAGGCACCAGACAACGTAGTCGGGGTGCACCTCAACGCGATGATCACCTTCCCCTACACCGACGATGAGGAGAAAGCCCTCGAAGGGGCGGACCGCCGCCGCTGGGACTCGATGCAGGACTTCAACGACGGGTACCTGCAGTGCAACTCCAAGCGGCCGCAGACCGTCGCCTACGGTCTGCACGACTCCCCTGTCGGCCAGCTCGCCTGGATCACGGAGAAGTTCAAGGAGCTGTCCATGCCGGAGGAGAGCCTGCCAGAGGACGTCATGGACCGCGACCGGATGCTCACGTGCGTCTCCATCTACTGGCTCACCGGCACCGCGGGCTCCGCCGCCCAGATCTACTACGAGGAGATCTCCGCCAACGACTGGAGCGACGGGGACGCATCGGCCTGGGGTGAGAACTCTGGCGGTTGGACCCCGGAGCGCGGGACGGTGCCGACGGGGGTGCTGCTCTCCGCGCACGACGTGACGGTCCGTTCCTGGGCCGAACGGGACCACAACATCGTGCGGTGGACCGAACTCGGTGAGGGGGGCCACTTCCTGGCCATGGAGAAGCCGGACCTGTTGGTCAACGACATCCGCGCGTTCTTCCGGGAACTGGCGTCAATCTAAGCTGACGTAGTCCGTGAACCTGGCGGCGAGGTGCGCGAGCGCACACCGGGGGCACGGGGGGGTCGCCCCCCGAAAACAGGAACGGCCCGCGGGGAAGGTTGCCAAGCAACCGACCACGCGGGCCGACTCGTGGAGCTATGGGGATTCGAACCCCAGACCTCCTCCATGCCATGGAGGCGCGCTACCAACTGCGCCATAGCCCCGTGCGGGAGCCGTGTGGGCTGGTGTGCCCTTCCGACTCCCTGAACCATAGCGGAATCCTGTCTGTTCGTCGAAACGGATTTCAGGAGTCGTCGCTGAGCACCACTGGTTCGGGGAGGCTGGCGGCGTTGTGCTCCATGAGCCGCCAGGTCTCTCCGCGGGCCTGGAGCACGGACCAGCAGCAGTTGCTCAACGGCCCGAGGAGCTCGCGGCGTTCGTCGGGAACACCGATCATGCGGGAGATCCCGACGCGCAGTGCGGCTCCGTGGCTGACCACGACGAGGAGGCCGCCGGGCGGGGTCTTGTCCAGGCCCCGTTCTACGGCCGCTGTCATGCGGTCGCCGACCTCGGCGATGTCCTCGCCGTCGGGGATGTCCATGCGCGGGTGCAGGGCGGGCCAGCGTTCGGCGAGCTCCGTGGCGGTATAGCCCTCCCAGGAGCCGCCGAAGCGTTCGCGCAGCCCCTTGTCGAACTCCACCGGGACCCCGGAGGAACGTCCGAGGTACCCGGCAGTGTCGGCGGCCCGTTTGAGGTCGGACGCGATGACCACGTCGGGGCTGAGGGTGGCGAGCAGTCGGCCGGCCCGTTCGGCTTGGGCGTGGCCGACCTGGTCGAGGTCGATGTCGGTCTGTCCCTGGAAGCGCTTCTCGACATTCCAGGCCGTGCGTCCGTGCCGCCAGAACAGCACACGCGGGGCGTCACTCACGTGGTGTGTCTCTCCAGTTCGGCGACCTGGACGGCCGCGAGTGGTTACTGCTCGTCCAGCGGGGTGCGCTCGGCACCGCGGGCGCCTTCGGGCAGCTCGATCTCGGGGCAGTCCTTCCAGAGGCGCTCGAGGCCGTAGTAGCCGCGCTCCTCCTCGTGCTGGATGTGCACGACGATGTCGGCGTAGTCCAGAAGGACCCACCGTCCGTCGCGTTCGCCCTCGCGGCGGACGGGCTTGGCGCCAGCCTGGATGCGCAGCTGGTCCTCGACCTCCTCGACGATGGAGCGGACTTGGCGGTCGTTGGGCGCCGAGCACAGCACGAAGGCCTCGGTGATGACGAGCTGGTCGCTGACGTCGTAGGCGATGATCTCCTGGGCGAGCTTCTCGGCGGCGGCCTCTGCGGCGACCTTGGCGAGTTCCACGGCCCTGTCGGTGGCTGTCACGTTGTGCTTGCTGCCTTACTAGTTCGGTGTGGCGACCGGCGCGGCGCGGGCCCGAGGGTTCGCGCGCCGCGGTTCACGACTCCAAGTAGAGCCCGGTCTTGTTGATGTAGCGGACGATTCCGTCGGGCACGAGGTACCAGATGGGTTCGCCCTTGCGGACGCGTTCGCGGCACTCACTCGAGGAGATGGCGAGCGCTGGGACTTCCACCAGGGAGACCTTGCCCGCGGGCAGGCCGTTGTCGCTGAGGTGGTGTCCGGGCCGGTTACAGCCTACGAAATGCGCGAGGTCGAAGAGTTCGTCGACGTTGTGCCAGCTCAAGATCGCGCCGAGCGCGTCCGCTCCGGTGATGAAGTACAGCTCGACGGAGGGGCCGTAGGCGGAGCGCATCTGGCGGAGGGTATCGAGGGTGTAGGTGGGGCCGGACCGGTCGATCTCGATTCGGTCCACCCTGAACTGGGGGTTCTCCGCGGTCGCGATGACCGTCATGAGGTAGCGGTCCTCCGAGGGGGTGACCGTGGCGAGGTCCTTCTGCCAGGGCTGCCCCGTGGGGACGAAGACCACTTCGTCGAGGCCGAAGAGGTGGGCGACCTCACTCGCGGCCACGAGGTGCCCGTGGTGGATGGGGTCGAAGGTGCCGCCCATGACGCCGACCTTGGTCGGCACGGAGCCGTCCCGTCGCGCGGGGGAACTCCCCCCGTGGGAGACGCCGGTGGCCTGGTGTGTCACTGTGCGCTCCGTTTCGCAGTGGCGCTGCCGTTTTCGCCGGTTTCGGCCAACCGAGGTTAACCGACCCGCTGCCCTGTCGGAAGCGGACAAGTACGCTCCGCTCCGGCACTGCTCAAACAAAGGGCGTACCGCGTTACTTCCCCGGAGGTTTCACGGGACACCCGTCAATCGCGTCATATCTCGTTGGGCGCAAACCGTGGCCAAGCTGGTTCGTGACGCATAGCATGCCGATATGGCCAACTCACCAGACCGCGTCCGCGTCCGGCTTCCCGATATCTCCGCCCGTGCCTACGAGCACCCGGCCGACCGCGGCGCCCTGGTCGCGCTGCGGTCGTTGACTGGTTTCGACACCCTCGTCAAATCCCTCTTCGGACGGATCAACGAGCGCACGATCCGCCTGCTGTACCTCTCCAGCGCCGTCCGGGTGAGCCCCACCCAGTTCCCGGAGCTGCACGACTACCTCCGGGACGCCGCCTACGTCCTCGACCTGGACGAGGTTCCCGAGCTCTACGTCAAGATGGATCCCCAGCCCAACGCCATGGCGATCGGCAAGAAGAAGCCGTTCATCGTCATGACCACCGGCCTGTTCGACCTGTTCGACGCCGAGGAGAAGCGGTTCGTCATCGGCCACGAGGTCGGGCACGTGCTCAGCGGCCACACCGTGTACCGCACCATCCTCCTGCTGTTGATCTGGCTGTCCACCAAGATCATGTGGATCCCGCTCGGGGCCATCGCGATCCAGGGGATCATCACCGCCCTGAAGGAGTGGCAGCGCAAGTCCGAGCTGTCCAGTGACCGTGCGGGCCTGCTGACCTGCCAGAACCCGGATGCCGCCAAGCGCGCCCTCATGAAGCTGGCCGGCGGTTCCAACCTGTCGCAGATGAACCCCGACGCGTTCATGGAGCAGGCCCGCGAGTACGAGGGCGGCGGTGACGCCGTGGACAGCGTCCTCAAGCTCATGACCACCCTCCCGCAGAGCCACCCCTTCGCGGTGGTCCGCGTCGCCGAGCTGCAGCGCTGGGTCGAGAGCGGCGAGTACCAGCGGATCCTCGACGGCGACTACCCGCGCCGTGGCACCGATCGCGACGCGAGCGTCTCCGAGGAGGCCGCGGGCGCGGCCAAGTCCTACCAGGACGGCTGGAACCGCTCCACGGACCCGCTGGTCAAGACCATCCGGGACGTGGCCGGCGGCGCGGGGCGGGCCGGCGGCTCGTTCTTCGACACCGTGGCCGACCGCTGGCGAGGCGGCGGCGCAGAGGGCGGCCAGGACGGACCGGGCAACGACAGCGGCGGCAACCGCTGAACGCTGCCGTCCGCCGTCCGGGGCACACCGCCCCGGATCGAAGCCGCGCGGCCGGAGCACAACGGGGCGGCGCCTTGTGGAAGGCGCCGCCCCGTTGTGTGTCGCGGCACGGTCGGCTCAGCGCGGCTGCTGTTCGGGCAGGACCGCGGCCCGGGACTTCGGAACCACCAGGATCGCGAGCGCCCCGATCACCGCCGGCACGGCGAACGCGTAGAAGTTCACCTCGATGCCCATACCGGAGGCCATCACGAGACCTCCGTAGATCGGCCCGATGATCGCCCCGATCCGCCCGACGGCCAGCGCCCAGCCGAGTCCGGTGGCCCGCAGCGCGGCCGGGTAGAAGTTGCCGGTGTAGGAGTTGACCAGGATGGTCGTGCCGATCGTGCAGGCGCCGGCGAGCGCCACGAACACGTAGAGCAGCGCTGTGGGCGGCTCCAGGCTCATCAGCAGGATGCAGGTCGCCGCGATGAGGAACATGGTGCTCACCACCGGACGCGACCCGAACCGGTCGGCGAGCGCGCCGCCGGTGGGCGCACCCAGGATGGCGCCCGCGTTGAGGACCAGGAGGAAGGTCAGTGAGGAGCCCAGTGGGAACCCGGCGGAGAACATGATCTCCGCCAACCACGTGTTGAGCCCGTAGACCAGGAGCAGCCCCATGCCGTTGGCCAGCCAGAACAGCAGTGTCCCGGAGAGGAAGCGGCGGTTGACGAGGGTGCCGACATTGGCCATGGCTCCGCGCTTGGACCCGGTGGGCGCGGCCTTGTCCGGTGCTTCCAGGGTGACGCCGTACCGCGCCGCCAACTCCTGCGCCTCCTCCTCCCGCCCGCGGGCACGGAGGTAGCTCGGGGACTCGGGCAGGGCGTAGTAGGCCAGGGGCACGAGGATCAGCGCGGGCAGCGCGCCGAGCCAGAACATGGTCTGCCACTCGAAGCGGGCGAGCACCGGGATGGCGACGAGCGCCGCGCAGATGCCGCCGATGGCGTAGCCGCTGAACATGAACGCGTTGGTCATGTTGCGCCGGTGCGGTTCCGCGTACTCCATGGTCAGGGCGATGGCGGTGGGGATGACCCCGCCCAGCCCCAGGCCGGTGAGGAAGCGCAGCAGCCCGAAGACCTCCGGGGAGGGCGCGAAGGCGGTCAGTGCCATCCCGGTGGAGAACCAGATGACGCAGCCTATGATGATGCGGCGCCGTCCGACGAGGTCGGTGATGGTGCCGATGAGCAGGGCGCCCAGGAGCATGCCCACCAGGGCGTAGGAGCCGAGGGTGCCCGCCTGGGTCTCCGTGAGGTCCCACGGCTCGTATTCCAGGAGGCTGGGCACGACAGCGCCATAGACGGTGAGGTCGTAACCGTCAAGGATGATCGCGAAGGCGCAGATGGCGACGACGATCAGCCGTTTGTGCCTGCTCACGGGCTTGGCGGGAGCGCTCTTCGCCGCTGTGTCGGCGGCGTCCGGCGAGGTGCCGTGGCCGCCCTGTTGCGGGTCGTCGGGTGGTGTGGGCGTGTCCGAGGACATGGCGATGTCCGCCTTCCGGGGGGTGGTTGATGCGGCACCTCCTCGTGCCGCGGCTGGTCCCCCGGCCGACCGGGGAGTTACCCCCAGCCGGACGCGAGGGCTTGGCGCACCGTCTGCCAGGCGGCGTGCTCCGGGTCGATGACGGCGAAGTGGTCGGCACCGGGGATCTCCCGGTAGTCGACGGGGTCGCCCGCCTCCTGGGCGGCGGCCGCGTAGTCACGGCTGTGCTCGACCGGAACACGCTGGTCGGCGTCGCCGTGGACGACGAGTTGCGGGATGTCGAGCGGCAACCGGTACAAGGGTGAGGACTCGGCGTACAGCTCGGGGCTTGGGTCGGGACCGAGGAACGGTTCGACGGCGCCCTCACCGAGTCCGGCCTCGGCGCAGCGCCGGAGGTCGGTGATGGGAGCCAGGGGGACCACGGACGTGACGACGGAGTCGGCCGCGGTCAGCAGGGCGAGGTGGCCTCCGGCGGAGTGGCCGATCGAGACCACGCGGGAAGTGTCGATCCGTTCGTCGTTCGCGGCGGTGGCGGCGAGGAAGTCCAGGGCGTGGGAGACGTCGTCGAGGGTCCGCGGCCAGCCGCCGCCGTCGGCCCCGGTGCGTCGGTACTCGATGTTCCACACCACCCACCCCGCATCGGCGAGGTCGCGGGCCAGCGGGTCCATGAGGTGGGCGTCGTGCCGGTCGCGCCACCAGCCGCCGTGCAGGAGCACCGCCACGGGCGCCGGTGCGCCCGCGCGGAAGCCCCGGTTTTCCGGCGCCTCGGGGTCCCAGCGGTGGACGATCTGGCTGGGGTGCTCACCGTAGGTGGTTGCCACCGTGGTCTCCCTTGGTCATGGCTGTCCTGGTCCCGGCTGGTTCGGGGGCGGTCCCGGACGGACCGGGGCGCCACCGCTGGTGTCGGGTGCCGTCCGTCTCGTTGGAGGAACGTAGCAGTTCGAGGCGGGGGCGCGGCCCATCGGCACGGCCGGTGGGCGGTTTGCGGCTTCCCGCGCGGAACGGTGCGGGCCAGGTGGCGCCGGGGCCCGTGTAGTCCTGGTCGGCTGCGGCATGCAGGGTCCAGTGCGGGTCGTACAGGTGGGGCCGGGCCAGTGCGCACAGGTCGGCGCGTCCGGCGAGGACGGTGGAGTTGACGTCGTCGTGGGAGGCGATGGCGCCCACGGCTATGACGGGGACACCGAGGTCGCGGCGGATGCGCTCGGCGTAGGGCACCTGGTAGCTGCGCCCGTAGGCGGGTTGTTCGTCCGGTGTGACCTGCCCGGTGGAGACGTCGATGGCGTCGGCCCCGGCCTCGACGAGGGCGCGGGCGATCTCCACGGCGTCGTCGGCGGTGGTGCCGCCCGCCACCCAGTCGGTGGCGGAGACGCGGACGGTGAGGGGTTTGTGGTCGGGCCAGACCGCGCGAACGGCGGCGAGGACTTCCAGGGGGTAGCGGAGTCTGCCGGTGAGGTCGCCGCCGTAGCGGTCGGTGCGGTGGTTGGTGACCGGGGAGAGGAAGGAGGAGAGCAGGTAGCCGTGGGCGCAGTGGAGTTCGAGGAGGTCGAACCCGGCACGGTCGGCGGAGCGCGCCGCCGAGGTGAAGTCGTCGCGGATGGCGGCCATGCCTGCGTGGTCGAGTTCCTCGGGGACCTGGTTGACGCCCTCCGTGTAGGGGAGGGGCGAGGGGGCGACCAAGGGCCAGTTCCCCTCTGTCAGGGGTTGGTCGATGCCCTCCCACATGAGGCGGGTGGATCCCTTGCGTCCGGCGTGGCCGAGCTGCACGCCGATCCGGGCCCGGCTGTTGGCGTGGACGAAGTCGGTGACGCGGCGCCAGGCGGTCTCGTGCTCGGGTGCGTACAGGCCCGTGCAGCCCGGGGTGATGCGGGCTTCGGCGGAGACGCACACCATCTCAGTCATGACCAGTCCGGCGCCCCCGAGGGCCTTGCTGCCGAGGTGGACGAGGTGGAAGTCGCCTGGGACGCCGTCGTCGGCGGAGTACATGTCCATGGCTGAGACCACGACCCGGTTGTCCAGTTCCAGGTCGGCCAGGCGGAAGGGGTGGAACATGGGCGGGCGCGGGGAGGGTCGGGCCGGGTCGACTTGGCGGGCGAACCAGTCGTCCACGCGGCCGACGAACTCCGGGTCGCGCAGGCGCAGGTTGTCGTAGGTGACCCTGCGGCTGCGGGTGAGCAGGTCGAAGGCGAAGCGGACCGGTGCGGCGTCGACGTGGCGGGCGATGTCCTCGAACCACTCCAGGCTGGCTTGGGCAGCGCGCTGGGTACTGGCCACGACCGGGCGCCGTTCGACTTCGTAGGCGGCCAGAGCGGCCTCGGTGGTGGGCTGTTCATGCAGGCAGGCGGCGAGGGCGAGCGCGTCCTCCATGGCGAGCTTGGTGCCCGAGCCGATGGAGAAGTGGGCCGTGTGGGCGGCGTCTCCGAGCAGGACGACGTTGTCGCGGCACCACGTCCGGTTGCGGACGGTGGTGAAGCGCAGCCAGCGGGAGTTGTTGGGCAGGAGGCGGTGGCCTCCCAGGACGTCGGCGAAGAGCTTCTCGCAGCGCGCGATCGCGTCGAGGTCGCTTTCCCCGGGCTGGAGGTCGCGGTCGACGAACCCGGCCGCCTGCCACACGTCCTCGGCCATCTCCACGATGAACGTGCTGCTGTCGGCCGAGTACGGATAGCAGTGCAGCTGCATGACGCCGTGCGGGGTCTCCAGGACGTGGAAGTTGAAGGCGTCGAACACGAGGTCGGTGCCGAGCCACATGAAGCGGTTGCGGTGGGGTTCGAGACTGGTGCCGAAGTCCGCGGCGTGGGCGTTGCGGGTGGCGCTGTTGGCCCCGTCGGCGGCGACGACGAGGTCGTGGGTGGCGGCCAGTTCGGCGGCGGGGGGTGCCTCGGTGCGGCTGAGGACCCTGACTCCCAGCTCGGCGCAGCGGGCACGCAGGATCTCCAGCAGCCGACGGCGGCCGATGGCGGCGAAGCCGTGACCGCCGGAGGTGGTGACCGAGCCCCGGTGGTGGACGTCGATGTCGTCCCAACGGGCGAACTCGGCGGCCATCGCCGCGTAGACGGCGGGATCGGCGTGTTCGATGCCGCCGAGGGTCTCGTCGGAGAGCACCACCCCGAAACCGAAGGTGTCATCGGGGGCGTTGCGCTCGTAGACGGTGATGTCGTGGGTGGCGTCCAGCTGGCGGGCGAGGGCCGCGAAGTAGAGTCCCGCGGGTCCCGCCCCGATACACGCGATGCGCATCCTGCCGCCTTCCTGTTCGCTGACGTCCAGCGCTGGCGTCCCGTACGGAGTCCAGTTCTGGCGTCCGGTATGCCTTGCGGGTGGTGGCGAGAGCGCTCCCCCGATCCCGGCGTGGGCGATGAGAGCGTTCTCCCCGGGTCAGGGGGCGTCCTCCCGCAGCCTGAAGCGCTGGAGCTTGCCGGTCGCCGTACGCGGCAGGGAACTGAGGAAGACCAGCGAACGCGGCGTCTTGTAGGGGGCGATGCTGGAGCGGACGTGCTCCTTGAGCCGGTCTGCGAGGTCGTCGTCCGGCGCGAGCCCCTGGCGCGGGACCACGTAGGCGCGTACGACCAGGCCGCGCTCGGGGTCCTCGGCACCCACAACCGCCGCCTCTTCCACGTCGGGCGAGGTGAGCAGGGCCTCTTCCACTTCCGCGGGGGCGATGTTGTACCCGGCGGAGACGATCATGTCGTCGCTTCGCGCCCGGTACCAGAAGTAGCCGTCGGCGTCGCGCACATAGGTGTCGCCGGTGTGGTTCCAGCCGTGGCGGACGTACTCGCGCTGGCGTTCGTCGGCGAGGTAGCGGCAACCGACCGGCCCGCGAACGGCCAAGTGGCCGGGTTCGCCGTCGGGGACGGGCTCGCCCTTGTCGTCGAGGATGGCCGCCTCGAAACCGGGAACGGGTCGGCCGGTGGAGCCGGGCCGCATGTGCTCGTCAGTGGCGGAGACGAAGATGTGCAGCATCTCGGTGGCGCCGATGCCGTCGAGCATGCGGATCCCGGTGGCGTCGTACCAGGCCTGCCAGGTGGCGGCGGGCAGGTGTTCCCCCGCGGAGACGCAGCGGCGCAGGGACGACAGGTCGCGGTCGCCCCGCTGGGCCAGCATCACCCGGTAGGCGGTGGGGGCGGTGAACACGACGGTCGCTCCGCGCTCGGAGACGGCTTCGAGCAGCGCTTCCGGGCGGGGGCGTTCGAGCAGGACTGTTGCGGCCCCGGCGCGCAGCGGGAAGATCAGGAGCCCGCCGAGGCCGAAGGTGAAGGCGAAGGGCGGGCTGCCGACGAAGAGGTCGTCGGGGGCGGGTTTGAGGACCTGGGCGGAGTAGGTGTCGGCGATGGCGAGGACGTCGCGGTGGAAGTGCACGCAGCCCTTGGGGTCCCCGGTGGTACCCGAGGTGTAGGCGATCATGCAGGCGTCGTCGGCGGTGGTGCGTACGGCGGTGAACCGGGCGTGGTGCGCGCCGATCCGCTCCGTGAGGTCCTCGGGGCCGTCTCCCCCGTAGGCCAGGACGCTCGGGGCGGTCCCGCCGGGCTCGTGGTCGAGCTGTTCGGCCGCCTCGGTGAGGTCGTCGAGGAAGCGGGCGTCACAGAGTGCGTGTGCGACCCGGGCCGCGCGGACGATGGTGGCAAGCTCTCCGGAGCGCAGGACCGGCAGGACGGTGACGACCACTCCCCCGGCTTTGAGGACCGCGAGCCAGCAGGCGGCCAGCCAGGGCGAGTTCGGGCCCCGCAGAAGAACCCGCTCGCCGGGCCGGAGGCCGCGCTCGTCCACCAGGACGCGGGCGACCCGGTCCACGCGGTCCCTGAGCTGGCCGTAGGTCAGGCTCTCGTGCTCGCCGACCACGCACCGGCGGTCGGCGCCGAAGCGGGCGATGGTGCCGTCGAGGAGTTCCTCCGCGCAGTTGAGCCGGTCGGGATACTCCAGCGGCCGGAGGAGCGGCCACTCCTCGAACGGGGGCAGGTGCTCCCGGGTGAAGGTGTCCTCGTACGCGCTGGGGGTCAGTGCGACTACCGGGGCAGCGGGCTCTCCGGCGTCGGCGGCCGGGGCGGGCCCTCCGGACGCGCTGGGCGGGACTGGCTCCCCGCGCGCTTCCGGCACGGTGGGCGGGTCGGGGGCTGGGTGCGGGTGCTGTCGGTCGGGAGGGGTCGGGTTCGACATGGTGGACCTCCAGAAGGCGGCGCTGCGGCCTGGCGCTACATGTGTCTGGCGATGATCTGTCGCTGCATCTCCGAAGCGCCTTCGTAGATACGTGGTGCGCGGACCTCCCGGTAGAGGTGTTCGAGCAGATGGCCGCGGTGCAGCGCACGCGCTCCGTGCAGCTGGACGGCGGAGTCCACCACGAACTGGGCGGTCTCTGTGGCGAAGAGCTTGGCCATGGCCGCCTTGACGGTCACCTCGGGGCCGCCCGAGTCGTACTCGGCGGCGGCGGAGTAGACGAGTAGCCGGGCGGCCTCGGTGCGGGTGGCCATCTCGGCCAGGGTGTGGGCGACCGTCTGGAGCTGGCGCAGCGGACCGCCGAAGGCGCGGCGCCGGCCGGTGTACTCCTTGGCCGCGGCGAGGGCGGCCTCGGCCATCCCGACCGCGAACGCCCCGACGCTGGGCCGGAACAGGTCCAGCGTGCGCATGGCGACGGTGAAGCCCTGGTCGGGCAGGCCGACCACGTCCTCGGGGCCGACCTCGACCCCGTCGAAGACCAGGTGGCCCAAGGCGTGCGGGGAGAGCATCTCCAGCGGGGTGCCGGTAAGGCCCCGGCGGTCGGCCGGGACACAGAAGGCGGTGACACCCCGGGAGCGGGTGCCGGGGGTCGTGCGGGCGAAGACCGTGTAGACGTCGGCGTCGGGCGCGTTGGAGATCCAGGTCTTCTCGCCGTGCAGACGCCATCCGTCCCCGGCCGGCTCCGCACGCAGTTCCAAGGCCGCGGCGTCGGAGCCCGCGTCGGGTTCGGTGAGGGCGAAGGCGGCGACCGCGCGGCCCGCGGCGACCTCGGGGATCCAGCGCTGGCGCTGGGCTTCGGTGCCCGACTGCAGGACCGGGTAGGCGCCCAGGCCTTGGAGTGCGAGAGCGGTCTCGGCGTGGGTGTCCTCCCGGGCCAGGCGTTCCCGCAACAGGCACAGGCGGGTGGCGGGAGCCTCGCGGAAGGGACCGTCCCCCGCCCCGCCTGGGAAGAGCGCCGGGAGGAGCCCCGCATCGCCGAGGCCGCGGACCAGGGCGCGGTCTACCCGTCCGGGTTCGCTGGGCGGGTCCGGGTCGAGTTTGGCGGCGCGGGCGTCGACCCAGCGCGCGAAATCGTGATCGGTCTCGTTCGGGGGGAGTCCCATGGGCGACCTCGACTCTCCTTGGGTAGGTGATCCACCCCACATCGCCAAATGTACAATAATCATGACGATCGTCAATAGAGCTGCATGGGGAGAATGCCGAAGTGCGCCCTCGCCCCGAAGAGAGGGGGCGGCCCTCCGACACCGGACCCGGCCGCTATCGTGTCCGCGTGACGTCCAACAGCGAACGGGCAGCCGGAACCGCCCGGCCCCCGGCCCCCGACCCCGCGGCCGCTGACGCCCCCTCGACCGGGACCTACGCGCCTGGGGCCGCGTCGACCGACCCCGAACGACGGCGTCCGAGGTCCCTGATCGTGTCCTTCTTCGGTTCCTACGCCCGCGACGTGGGCGGATGGATCGGGGTGGCCGACCTCATCGCGCTCATGGCCGAACTCGACGTCGACGGCCCCGCCGTCCGGTCCGCGGTCTCCCGGCTCAAGCGCCGCGGACTCCTGGCCTCCGAACGCCTGGGCGGGGTGGCCGGGTACCGCCTGTCCGACGAGGGCCACCGCATCCTCACCGAAGGCGACCAGCGCATCTTCGGCCACCGGGTCGCCCGGGCCCAGGACGGCTGGGTGCTCGTGGTGTTCTCCGTCCCCGAGTCCGAGCGCCGCCGCCGCCACGCCCTGCGGGCCCAGCTCACCCGGCTCGGCTTCGGCACCACGGCCTCGGGGGTGTGGATCGCGCCCGCCCACCTGACCGACCAGGCCCGCGGCGCCTTGCGCGCGTTGGAGCTGGACGCCCATGCGGAGCTGTTCCACGCCACCTACCTGGACTTCCGTGAGCTCAGCGAGTCGGTGGCGCGGTGGTGGGACCTGCCCGCACTCCAAGCGATGTACCGCGCGTTCCTCGACGAGCACGAGCCCGTACTGACCGCCTGGCGCCGCCGGACCGCTCGGGCGGCGGCCGATCCCGAGCAGCGCGCGGCGGCCTTCGCCTACCACCTGCGCGCGGTGGACGCCTGGCGGCGGATGCCGTTCCTCGACCCGGGCCTGCCGCCCGAACTGCTCCCGGACCGCTGGGCGGGCAGCCGGGCGGCGCGGGTCTTCTTCGACCTGCACGCGCTCCTGCGCGAGCCCGGGCTGGAACACGTGCGGGACATCATGACACCGGCCTAGCCGGTCCGCCCGCGGGCTCTAGGGCGTGTTCGGCGGACACATACCCTGCTGCGCGTCGCCCCAGCGGCACTGTCACTGCGCATCTCTCAGTCGACAGCCAAACCCGACACGCCCTAGTCGCTCGGCCCCGGGATCACGGCGATGCTGACCAGCTCCACCAGCGCGCCCGGCTCGAAGAGCTCGACCACCCCGAACAGCGCCACCGCCGGGTAGTGGCGCCCCAGATGGGCGCGGTAGGCACGGCCGATCTCGCGGGTAGCCGCCCGGTAGGCGGGGACGTCGGTGGTGTAGATGGCGAGGTTCACGAGGTGTTCGGGGGAGCCCCCGGAGGCACGCAGGGCCGTGACGACGTTGGCCAGGGCCACCTCGAACTGGTCTGGCAGCGTCACCGCGGCGAGCTTGCCCCCGGGGCCGCTGGCGATCTGCCCGGCCAGGTAGACCGTGCGCCCGGGGGCGGGCACCACGGCGTGGGAGAACCCGGACGTGGGACCCAGTTCAGGCGGGTTGACCAGTGTGTGCGGGGTCGGCGGCAGGTGTACGGGCTCCATTCAGCGCCCCTTCCACTCGGGGGATCGGCGGCCGGTGAACGCGGCGTGGAACTCGGCGTAGTCGGCGCTCTTCATGAGCAGCGCCTGGGTCATGGCCTCCAGCTCGATCGCTCCGGACAGGCTCATGTCCAGTTCCCTGGAGAGCAGCGCCTTGGTCTGGGCGTAGCCGAAGGACGGCCCGTCGGCCAGCCGGGCGGCCAACCGGGTGACCGCGGCGTCGAGTTCGTGGTCGTCGACGAGCTCGCTGACCAGGCCGACGCGTTCGGCCTCCTCCGCGTCGACCGTGTCGCCCAGCATCAGGATGCGCGTGGCGTGGCCCAGGCCCACGATCCGCGGCAGCAGGTAGGCGGCGCCCATGTCGGCGCCGGACAGGCCCACCTTGGTGAACAGGAAGGCGAAGCGGGCCGAGCGGGCGACCACGCGGAAGTCCGAGGCCAGCGCCAGGACCGATCCCGCCCCCGCCGCGACCCCGTGCAGCCCGGCGATCACCGGGATCGGGCATTCGCGCATGGCCCTGACCACCTCACCGGTCATGCGGGTGAAGGCGAGCAGGTCGTCCGGCTCCATCCTCAGGGTCTCGCCGATGATCGCGTCGACGTCCCCGCCGGAACAGAAGCCCCGGCCGCTCCCCCGCAGCACGAGGACCCGCGTGTCACCCCGGTGCGGGAGCTCCAGCAGCAGGTCGCGCAGGTCCGCGTAGGCGTCGAAGGTGAGGGCGTTGAGCTTGTCGGGCCGGTTGAGGGTCACGGTCGCCACCCCGTCGGCCCGGTGGAGGTCGAAGTGGTTCCACTCTTCGGTCAAGGGCGCGGACGCCCGGAACGGGCTCATCGGTGGGTGTCTCCTCCGTCGATGGTCAGGGACTGGCCGTTGACCGCCCGGGCCAGAGGACTCGCCAGGTAGGCCACGGCCGCGGCCACCTCCTCCGGTTCGATGAGCCGCCCCAGGGGTGTGGCCCTGGCCAGGGCGGCCTCGGCCTGTTCACGGCCCCGGCCGGTGCGTTCGGCGATGGTGTCCACCGATCGCTCGGTCATGGGGGTGCGGACGAAGGAAGGGCACACCGCGTTGCTGGTCACCCCGGTACCCACGACCTCGGCGGCCACTGCCCTGGCCAGGCCGAGCATCGCGTGCTTGGACGCGGTGTAGGCGGCGGTGTAGCGGGAGCCGGTGTGCGCCGCGGTGGAGGCGATGAACACCACGCGGCCGTCATCGCGTTCGAGCATGTCCGGCAGCAGGGCGCGGGTCAGCAGGAACGCCGAGGTGGCGTTGGTGTTCAGGTGGGAGTTCCACAGGTCGAGGCCGGTGCCTCGCAGGGGCGCGCTCTGGGCCTGGCCCGCGTTGTTCACCAGCACCGAGACCCCGTCCAGCTCCCTGACCAGGGAGTCGACCGCCTTCTCGTCGGTGACGTCGCACACCCGTGAGGTGACGTCGAGTCCGTGTGCGCGGGCTCTGCGTTCCAGCGCGGCGAGTCGGCCGGAGTCCCGCCCGAGGGCGATCACCTCGTCGCCTTCGTTCGCCAGGGAGAGCACGATGGCCCGCCCGATCCCGCCGGAGCCACCGGAGACCACGACACGCCGTTCGGAGTCAGCCATGCCGGGAATGTATCACTCGACTATGACTGTCGTCACGGGTACGACATAAGTGGGTTGTGGATGGAACGGGTGCAACTCGGATGGTCTCCTGTCCGTAGCGGCCGCTGCACCGGCTCAGCCGAGCGCAAAAGACCGGACACGGAACAAAGACAGCGCCGACGGCACGGGGCCGTCGGCGCTGGCAGTCAGCAACGGTGGATGCCCCCGGCCGGGAAAGGGCCGAGGCGGGTCCCCGAAAGGGGCTGCTTAGAAGGCGGGACCGGCCGCGTTGGCCTCGTCGATGGTCTCTGCGCGCAGCTCCTCGACCGACTCCTCCAGGTCGGCCTCGTGCGCCTCGAACTCGGCGGTCACCTCGGCGGCCATCGCGCGGAGGGCCACCTCCTCGGTGATGATGTCGCCGCGCACGCGGTTGTCGTCGCCGACCTCGGCGGTCGGGCTGTTGTCGGCCGCGGTCAGGTCGCCGCCGACGATGTTGTTGTCGATGTAGACGCCGCCGGACACGTCGGTGACCGACAGGTCGCCGTCCACGTAGTTGACCGAGCTGCAGAAGCCGTCCTCTTCACCGGCGCCGACGGCGACCGGGCCGCTGCCGGCGGTGAAGGACGCGTCCCCGATGACCTCGCTGTCGCACAGGATGCCGCCGCTGGCGGCCCCGCTGACGGACAGGTCCCCGCGGACCACGCTGTCGAAGATGTCGGCGTACTCCACCCCGTCCGCGGACACGCCGCCGAGGCGGGCACCCGTGACGTAGAGGTCGCCGACCGCGGCGTCGATGGAGGAGGCGGAAGCGCCGACGACGAAGACGAAGCCGTCGTTGCCGGCGCCCTCGGCGCCCTGAGCGGTCAGGTCGGCCACCGAGGTGCCGTCCTCCAGGTAGGTTCCGTAGGCGCCCGTGTTGACCACGTCGCCGTCGACCGCGGTGCTGGAGGCGTCGAAGTAGGCGTCTTCGGAGACGGTGACCTCGCCCTCGATCTCACCGTCGATGATGTGCAGGTTGGCGTCGCTGTCGACGGTGACGTCGCCCTGGACGACGGTGCCGTCAAGGAAGCAGCTCGCACCGGAGGGGACCTTGAGGTCGGTGGGCAGGGTGACCTCGCCTGCGTGTCCCGAGCAGAGGGTGACCAGGTCCGCGTTGGCAGGGGTCGCCATGGCGGTGACACCGCCGATCGCCAGGGCCGCGGTGGCGGTGGACGCGGCGATCTTACTCCCGAGCTTCATGCGGGGGATTTCCTTTCGTCGTGACCGGTAGGGTCCGACGCTCCTGATGAGGGTGCGGGAAGAGCGTCGTGTGACACCACAGTGAAAGTACCGACCTGCGCGCGATTTGGGAATACTTACTCGGCGAAGATTCGCTTCTGTCCAGGTTTCCGGAGGGATAACGGGCGTAGTGACACATGTGGCCTGCGAGGCCTGGAGGCGCGCCTGGTAAGGACGGGCAACCGAATGGCCGCCCGGTTTCCCGAGCGGCCATTCAAGGTCGAATCATGATCGAACCACGGGTTCCATGGTTACTTCAGGTGACCGTCGCCCGTGACCACGTACTTTGTGGAAGTCATTTCGGTCAGTCCCATAGGACCCCTGGCGTGCAGTTTCTGGTTGGAAATACCGATCTCCGCACCGAAACCGAACTCGCCACCGTCGGTGAAGCGCGTGGAGGCGTTCACCATCACCGCCGCGGAGTCGACCCGGGAGACGAAGTACCGCGAGGTGCTGAGCGAGTCGGTGACGATCGCCTCGGTGTGCTGGGTGGAGTACTTGCGGATGTGCGCGAGCGCCGCGTCGACATCCGGCACCACCCGCACGGCCAGGTCCAGGGACAGGTACTCCGTGGACCAGTCCTCCTCGGTCGCCTCGACCACCGTCGCCCCGGTCGGCCTCGCGGCGGCAACCTCCATAGTCCGGGCGTCGCCGTGCACGGTCACGCCGGCCTCGGACAGGGAGGCCAGTACCCGGGGAAGGTACTCCTCGGCGACGGCCTCGTGGACCAGGAGGGTCTCGGCCGAGTTGCACACCGAGCAGCGCTGGGCCTTGGCGTTGGTGGCGATGGCCACGGCCTTGTCGAGGTCGGCGTCGGCGTCCACGTACACGTGGCACAGGCCCTCGCCGGTCTCGATGACCGGGACCGTGGAGTCGCGGACCACGGCCTGGATGAGCGAGCCGCCGCCGCGCGGGATGAGGACGTCCACGAGCCCGCGCGCCCGCATGAGCGCCGTGGAGGACTCGCGGGTGCGGCCCGGGACCATTTGGATGGCATCGACCGGGACCCCGGTGTCGGCCAGGGCGTCGCGCAGTACGCCGACGATGGCGGTGTTGGAGTTGTAGGCCGACGAGGAGCCGCGCAGCAGGGCGGCGTTGCCGCTCTTGAGGCACAGGGCGGCGGCGTCCACCGTCACGTTGGGGCGGCCTTCGTAGATGATGCCGATGACACCGAGCGGGACGCGGATCTGGCGCAGGTCGAGGCCGTTGGGGAGGACACCGCCGCGCACGGACTCCCCGACCGGGTCCGGCAGCTCGACGATCTCGCGCACCGCGTCGGCGATGGCCTCGATCCGCCGCGGGTCGAGGGTGAGCCGGTCGATCATAGCCGGACTGGTGCCGTCCTGCCGGGCCCGCTCCACGTCGTGGGCGTTGGCGGCGGTGATCTCGTCCGCGCGCTTGACCAGGGCGTCGGCGATCGCCACCAGGGCGGCGTCCTTCACCGACCGGCTGAGCGGGGCGAGGTCGGCCGCCGCGTCCCCGGCACGTTCGGCTACCGCGTGGACCTCACGCTCGATGTCAGTCATGAGTGTTCTTCCTTGCTCGGGAGGTCGCCCGGGCCGGTGGTCCCTGCCGCGTCGAAGGGCACCGGACGTGGGTGATCACCTCCAGCGTATAGCGCACCGCCAGCTGTGACCGAAGTTATCCACAGTGTGCGACCCGGGCCCGCCCGAACCCGCTCCCACTGATCGATGCCGCAGCCCTGTCCCTTCGGTTCCGCACTCCCACGACACGGATTGACAGACTATAATTCTGGTCTATGAGAACTCTGCCGCTGTCCGAAGTCAAAGCCCACCTGTCCGAGATCGCCGAAGAGGTCGACCGTACCCACGAGCGCCTGACCGTGACCAAGAACGGACGTGACTACCTCGTCATCATGTCCGCAGAGGACATGGAGGAGATCGAGGCCACCCTCGAGCTGTTGGGGGACCCCGAGGCCATCAGGGAAGTCCAGCAGAGCAAGCATGAGATCGCTGAGGGGCAGGCACTCTCCCCGGAGGAGAGCGGTGACCTGCTTGAGTCCCTGCGCAGGAAGGGACCGCGTTGACCTATTCCATCCAGCTCTCCCCCACGGCCGCACGTCACCTGCGCGAACGGCTCCCGGAGTTCGCCGCGGCGGCCTGCGCAGAGTTCATCATGGGCCCGCTCGCCGACAACCCTCAACGGGTCGGCGCGCCGCTTCGAGCTCCGTTCGAAGGTGACTACCGTGCACGCCGGGGCGAATACCGAGTCCGATACCGCATCGACGACGACGCGAAGACGGTTTTCGTCCTCGCGGTTCACCACCGCAGAGACGCCTACCGGCGCCGCTGATACCCGCGGCGGAGGTCCGTCGACCCGGCCAAGCTGGACCGACGGCCGTTCCACTCCGAGATCTTGCGCCTACGAGACGCCTCCGCTCTCTGGGGAGGGGATCTGGGGCAGTTCCAGGTCCGAGAGGTCGCTCAGCTCCAGCCGTAGCGTTCCCGGAGTACCGCGGCGACCTTCCAGAAGATCCGCTCGTCCATGACGGCGGCCTCGCGGCGGATCGAGGCCTCGTCGAACTCGAAGAGCCGGTCCACCCGAAGGTACGAGTCGCGGCCCTCGCGGTCCCAGGTACCCGCGCCGATCGGCAGCCAGTCCTGGCGCTCGCGCTCGTCGGGGGCCTGGGAGGAGAGCATGAGGCCGTGCAGGCGCCCGCCCTTTCGGCCCACCACGAGGAGGGGGCGGTCCTTGCCCTGGGCAGGGTCCTCCTCGTAGGGGACCCAGGTCCACACGATCTCGCCCGCATCGGCCAGACCGTCGCGCTCGGGCGCGTACACGAGCTTGGTGGCGTTGCGTCCCGTGGGGACCTCGCGGACCGCGCCTTCGTGGGGGTGGCCGTCACTGTGCTGTGTCGTCTGTTGGTTCACGCAGGCATCTTAGGGCTCTTCGCACCCACTGGCACGAGAGACCCGGCCGCGGAGGCCGGCCCGCCGGGGCCGACCGGCTCACAGGCCCAGCAGTGCCTTCAGGGCGCGCACGCAGTGGTCCACCTCGTCGGCGAGGCCCCGCGGGCGCTCTTCGGCAGGGACGGCGGTCCACTGCAGGGCGCGGTCCTCCACGTAGGCGGTCCAGGCGTGGGCAGTGGGCCCAGCGGACTCGGGAAGCGCCAGCAGGGCGCGCACGCGGGCGCCCATGGTCTCCCGGAGGTCCTCCACCAGATCGCCGTCCAAGGTCACCGACCCCCCGCCGAACACCAGCGCCAGGTACGACTCCCGGCGCCGGTCCACCTGCTGGTAGTAGCGCTCGGCGAACTGGGCCACCGCGCCCCAGGGCTCCAGCCCCTCGTCGGGGGCGGTGTTGCGCACGACCCGGCGCCCGGCGGCCGCCACGACCGCCTCGTGGAAGGCGGTCTTGTTCGGGAAGTAGTGGAACAGCAGTCCCCTGGAGATCCCGGCCTCCTTGGCGACCTCGTCGATCGCCAGTTCCTGGATGGGCCGCTCCACCAGCATGCTCAGGCCGATCCCGACCAGCTGACGCCTGCGTTCGTCCTGGGTCATCCGCGTCCGGCGCGGCGCTTCCTCGCTCACACTATTGAGCATTGCTCAATAAGGACGTAGTGTCAACGCCATGGACTTCGCACCCTCCGCGCGCGCCGCCGACCTGATCGAACGCGTACGCGCCTTCATCGAGACCGAGATCGACCCCGTCGAGGAGGCCTACCACCGGGACCTGGCCGCCCGCAGGGTGGACGGCGACCCCTGGCAGCCCCTCCCCGTGATCGGGGAGCTGCGCGCCAAGGCCCGCGCCCAGGGCCTGTGGAACCTCTTCCTGCCCGCGGGGCACGAGGGCCCCTACGCCGAGCGCTTCGGCACCCTGGGCGGCGCAGGACTCAGCAACACCGACTACGCACCCGTGGCCGAGCTCACCGGCCGCTCACACATCGCCCCGGCGGTGTTCAACTGCGACGCCCCCGACACCGGCAACATGGAGGTGCTCCTCAAGTACGGCTCCGAGGAGCAGAAGGAGCGGTGGTTGGAGCCCCTCCTCGACGCGCGCATCCGCAGCGCGTTCTGCATGACCGAACCCGGGGTCGCCTCCGCCGACGCCACCAACATGGAACTGCGCGCGGAGGTCGAGGGCGACGAGGTCGTGGTCAACGGCCGCAAGTGGTGGTCCACCGGCATCGGGCACCCCGACTGCGAGATGCTCATCGTCATGGGCCTCACCGACCCCGGGGCCGACCGCCACCAACGGCACACCATGGTGATCGTCCCCCGCAGCACCCCGGGGGTGCGGGTCGAGCGCCAGCTGGACACCATGGGCTTCCAGGACGAGCCCGGCGGCCACGGCGAAGTCACCTTCACCGACGTGCGCGTGCCCCTGGCCAACGTCATCGCCGGACCGGGACGCGCCTTCGAGATCGCCCAGGGGCGCCTGGGCCCGGGCCGCGTCCACCACTGCATGCGCCTGATCGGCCTGGCCGAGAAGGCCCTCGAACTCGCCTGCGAGCGCGGCCTGTCCCGCACGGCCTTCGGCAAGCCCCTCGTCAACCTGGGCGGCAACCGCGAACGCGTCGCCGACGCCCGCATCGCCATCGACTCCACCCGCCTCCTGGTGCTCAACGCCGCCTGGAAGCTGGACCAGGGCGGCCCGCTGAACGCCCTGAGCGAGGTCAGCCAGATCAAGGTGGCCGCGCCGAACATGGCCCAGGAGGTCATCGACTTCGCCATCCAGCTGCACGGCGGCGCCGGGCTCTCCAACGACTTCCCGCTCGCCGGCGCCTGGACCAGCGCGCGTGCCCTGCGCCTGGCCGACGGCCCCGACGAGGTCCACCGCGGGGTCGTCGCCCGCCTCGAACTGATGAAGCACGGAGCGAAGAGATGAGCGCACCCAGCGCGCCCGGCCGCCGGGTCCTGGTCACCGGCGGGGCCTCGGGGCTGGGCGCCGCCCTCGTCGCCGCCTTCGCCGCGCGCGGCTACCGGGTGATCGCCACCGACCTCGCAGAGCAGGCGCCAGACTCCCTGCCCCGGGGCGTGGAGTACCTGCGGCTGGACGTGACCTCCGACGGCGACTGGGCGGCCGCCCTCGCCCACGTCGAGCAGGGCGGCGGCCTGGACGTCCTGGTGAACAACGCGGGCGTGGCCGCGGGCGGACGGATCGACCACCTCACCGTGGACGACTGGCGGTGGATCACCGAGATCAACCTGTTCGGCGTGGTCCGGGGCTGCCGCACCTTCGCCCCGCTGTTCAAACGCCAGGGCTCGGGATACATCGTCAACACCGCCTCGGCCGCCGGGCTGATCCACCCGCCGACCATGAGCTCCTACAACGCGGTCAAGGCCGCGGTCGTGGCGCTCAGCGAGACCCTCCAGCACGAACTCGCGCCCTACGGCGTCACCACGTCGGTGGTGTGCCCGTCGTTCTTCCGGACCAACCTGGCCGCCTCCCTGAGCGGCAGCGACCCCGAGGTGGAGGCCTCCGCGAGCAAGCTGATCAACGGTTCGAGGCTGACCGCGGACGACATCGCCGCCGAGGTGCTCAAGGGCATGGACCGCCGGAAGCCGGTCATCCTCACCGACCGGGCGGGGCGCGTCGCGGTGCGCACCAAACGCCTACTGCGCCCCCTGTACGACCGCACGATGCGCCGGGTGGCCGAAGGCGTCCGCCGCCGCGTCGAGCGGAACGACGCCGCTACGAAGAGCAGCACGGAGACGCACGCATGAGCAAGGGAACGATCATCATCACCGGGGCCTCCGCGGGCCTCGGCGCCGAGATGGCGAGGCAGTTCGCGGCCCTCGGATACGACCTGGGCCTGTGCGCCCGGCGCACCGAGAAGATGGCCGCCCTCCGGGACGAGATCGGTGCGGCCCACCCCGACCGGCGGGTGGTGCTGAAGGCCCTCGACGTCACCGACGACGAGGCCGTGTTCCGGGTCTTCAAGGAGCTCGCCGCCGAGTTCGGCGCCGTGGACCGGGTCATCGTCAACGCGGGCCTGGGCAAGGGCGCCGCACTCGGCAAGGGCCGCTTCGACGCCAACCGGCAGACCGCCGTGACCAACTTCGTGGGCGCGCTCGCCCAGTCGGAGGCGGCCATGGAGATCTTCCGCGAACAGGGCCGCGGACACCTCGTGATGGTCTCCTCGATGTCGGCGCTGCGCGGCATGCGCAAGGCCATGACCGTCTACGCCGCGACCAAGGCGGGTGTGGCGGCCATCGCCGAGGGCCTGCGCTCCGAGCGCGTGCCGGGCCTGGACGTGTCCGTCGTCTACCCGGGCTACATCCGCTCGGAGATGAACGAACACGTCGCCCAGAAGACCCGGTTCATGGTCGACACCGAACCCGGGGTCCGCTCCATGGTCGCGGCCATCGAGAAACGCAAGGTCAAGGCGTACGTCCCGGCGTGGCCCTGGGCCCCGATCGGCTTCCTCATGAAGCGCCTGCCGCTCTCCGTGGTCAGGAAGCTGACATGAGCGACACCCCCGGTACCGGGCCCACCGACCGCGTCTCCGGTGCCCGCGAGGTCCGGGACGAGGACGCCTTCGACGTGGCCGCAGTGGCCGACTGGCTGCGCGAGCACGCCGAGGACCCGTCCGGGATCGATGGCGTACCCGAGGTGCGCCAGTTCTCCGGCGGGGCCTCCAACCTGACGTACCTGCTGCGCTACCCGGGACGGGACCTCATCCTGCGCCGGCCGCCAGCCGGGCAGAAGGCGAAGAGCGCGCACGACATGGGGCGCGAGTACCGCGTCCAGTCCCGGCTGGCCCCGGTGTTCCCGCACGTCCCGGCGATGCTGGCGTTCTGCGACGACGAGTCCGTCATCGGCTCGGAGTTCTACGTCATGGAGCGCCTGGCGGGGCCGATCCCCCGCAAGGAGCTCCCCCGCGACGTCTCCCTCTCCCCCGACGAGGTCCGGCGGCTGTGCCTGAACGTGCTGGACCTGCTCGCGGACCTGCACTCGGTTGACACCGAGGCGGCAGGGCTGGCCGAGTTCGGCCGCGGCGAAGGGTACGTGGCCCGCCAGGTCGCGGGCTGGTCCAAGCGGTACCGGGCCGCCAAGACCTGGAACGCGGGCTCGTTCGAGAAGGTGATGGGCTGGCTGGCGGCCCACCAGCCGCGGGACCGGCGCACCTGCCTGATCCACAACGACTTCCGGTTCGACAACGTCGTCCTGGACGCCGAGGACCCCACCCGCCCGGTCGGACTCCTGGACTGGGAGATGGCCACCCTCGGAGACCCGCTCATGGACCTGGGCGGTTCCCTCGCGTACTGGGTGGAGGCCGGGGACGACCCGCTGTTCCGCCTGTTCCGGCGCCAGCCCACCCACCTGGAGGGCATGCTCACCCGTGCCGAGGCCCGCGACCACTACCTGGAGCGCGCCGGTATCGGGCTCACCGAACGCGAGTGGGCGTTCTACGAGGTCTTCGGGCTGTTCCGCCTCGCGGTCATCTGCCAGCAGATCTACTACCGGTACCACCACGGGCAGACCACCAACCCGGCGTTCCGGTTCTTCTGGCTGGCCAGCCGCCTGCTGGAGCGGCGCTGCATGAAGATCATCCGCCGCGCCGGCCGCTGACCCCACAGCCCCGGGCGCGCCTGACGCGCGTCCGGGGCGGCGTCACAGCTCGTGGACGGTCCGCATGATCCGGTCCCGTGCGTCGCTGCCCTCGGGAACCGGGACCAGCGGGTGGATGTGGAAGGCGCCCTCCTCCTCGAACAGGTACGACTCTCCCCCCACTTCTGTCACCAGTTCGTGCAGTCGGCGCGTGTCCGGCAACAGCAGGTCGCGCGTACCGATGTAGAGGTCCATGGGCGGCAGGGTCGCCAGTTCCCCGTAGACCGGACTCAGCCGGGGCAGGGACAGATCGTCCCCGCCCGCCCACGACCTGGCCGCCTCCACCATTCCCACGGGGCTCAGCCAGGGGTCGCGCACCTCCACTTCGGCGATGCCGGGGTTGGACATCGTCATGTCGGCCCACGGGGAGATCAGAAGCAACCTCGCGGGCTCCGGCAGCCCCGCGCCGGTCAGGGTCTGGGCCAGGGCGAGCGCGAGCCCTCCACCGGCGGAGTCCCCCGCGATCAGCGTGCGCCCGGGTGACACGTCCCCGAGAAGCTCCCGGTAGACCTCCGTCAGGAACGGGAAGGCCTCCCGGTAGGTGTGTTCGGGGGCCAGCCCGTAGATCGGCACCTCCACCCGGCAGCCCGCGTCGGCCATCCTGGAGATCAGCACCCAGTGCCACGCGGCGATCTCGCTGACGTAGGTGCCTCCGTGCACGTACAGCACGGCCTTGTCCGGCTCCTCGACTTCGCGGGGAAGCACCGTGTAGGTGGAAAAGCCACCGACCTCCCGAAGGGTGATCCAGTGCCGCTGGGTGAGCCAGACGGGCGGGTCGGGGTCGTCCTTGGGTTCGTGGAGCCACTCCCTGGTGTCCTCCGCCGATTCCAGGGTTGGTTTACGGAAGACCCGGAGGGCCAGAGACAGCAGGCGCGTCATCAGGCTCGGCATGGGTGCCACCCTCCTCAGGGAGTCCTGTCATGGAGTTTTTCACAAGCGCACGGCAGGGCGGACCGAGGAGGGCAGTGGAACCCCGATGTGGCGTCCGGCGGGCAGTCCGGCCCTCAACGGGAGGGCTCAGAGCACGACGAGGTCGTCGCGGTGGACCAGCTCGCGCTCGTAGGAGGGGCCCATTTCCCGGGCCAGCCAGCGGGTCGAGCGGCCCATGAGGTCGGGCACCTCGGCCGCGTCGTAGTTGACCAGACCGCGGGCGACCACCGCACCCGACTCGTCGCGCAGGTCCACGGGGTCCCCGGCGCTGAACTCACCGTGCACCTTCACCACCCCGGCGGGTAGCAGCGAGGCCTTCTCGCTCACCACCGCGTTGACCGCGCCCGGGTCCAGGACGAGGCTGCCGCGGCCGGCGGTGGCGTGTGCCAACCACAGCTGGCGGGCGGAGGGGCGGCGGCGGTCGGCGGGGGCGAAGAACGTGCCCACCCGGTCCCCCGCCAGGGCCGCGCGCGCGTTGGCGGCCGAGGTCAGCACGGTGTGCACGCCCGCCTCAGTGGCGATCCGGGCGGAGTCCACCTTGGTGACCATGCCGCCGGTGCCCACACCGCGCTTGCCGGTGCTGCCGATGTCGATGCCGTCGAGGTCCGCGGGGCCGCGGACGAGGTTCACCACCGAGGTGCCCTCGTCGGCGGGGTTGCCGTCGTAGAGGGCGTCCACGTCCGAGAGGAGCACCAGGGCGTCGGCGCGCATCAGGTGCGCCACCAGCGCCGCCAGGCGGTCGTTGTCGCCGAAACGGATCTCGTGGGTGGCCACGGTGTCGTTCTCGTTGACGATCGGCAGGGCCCCGATGTCGAGCAGGCGGCGCAGGGTGCGCTGGGCGTTGCGGTGCTGCACCCGGCGCATCATGTCCTCCACCGTGAGCAGGACCTGGGCGGCGGTCAGCCCGTGCCCGGCCAGCTCGGCGGCGTAGGAGGCCACGAGCAGGCCCTGGCCGACGCTCGCTGCGGCCTGCTGGGAGGCCAGGTCACGCGGGCGCCGCGGCATCCCCAACGGGCTCATTCCGGCCGCCACGGCGCCGGAGGAGACCAGGATCACCTCCTGGCCGAGGGCGCGTCGGGCGGCCAGCACCTCGACCAGGCCCCGGATGCGGCCGGAGTCGATCAGCCCGTCCGAGGTGGTCAGTGAGGAGGACCCCACCTTGACCACCACCCGGCGGGCGTCGCCGACCGCCGTGCGACCGGCCTGCTCCAAGGGGTCGATGTGCTGCTGTTCGGTGTTTGCGCTGTGCACCACGAGGGGCTTTCCATCCGTGGCACGGCGCCCGGACCGGGCGCCGTGTCCCTGCCTGTACGGGTCCGGCTGGTATGGAGCGGTCGGTCCCCGCGCGGGTCAGCCCAGCCGGGCGTCGGTTCCGCGCGGGCCGGACGGGACGGCCTCGGCGTCCGCGGAGGTGTCCCAGTCGAAGACCACCGAGTCCTCCTCCGTGCCGATATGCACCTCGGCGCCCTCCTTGGCGCCCGCCTTGGCCAGCGCCTCCTCGATACCCAGTCGGTTGAGGCGCTCGGACAGGTAGCCGACGGCCTCGTCGTTGGAGAAGTCGGTCTGGCGCACCCAGCGGGCGGGCTTGTCGCCGCGCACCCGGAAGACGTTGTCGCCGATCGGCACGACCTCGAAGGGGGTGTCGCCGATCAACTTCGGCCGGATCACGACGCGGGTGGGCTCGGCGGGTGGCGCGGCCGCCCGGGCCGTGGCGACCTGCTCGCCCAGGGCGAAGGAGAGTTCGCGCAACCCCTCACGGGAGGCCGCGGAGACCTCCATGACCTTGTACCCGCGCTCCACCAGGACCGGGGTGACCAGGTCGGCCAGGTCGCGGCCGTCGGGCACGTCCACCTTGTTCAGGGCGACGATGCGCGGGCGGTCGGACAGGTCCACACCGGCCTGCTCGCCGTAGGCGGCCAACTCGGCCTCCAGGGCGTCCAGGTCGCTGACCGGGTCCCGGTTGGGCTCGAATGTGGCGCAGTCCAGGACGTGCAGCAGGGTGGAGCAGCGCTCGATGTGGCGCAGGAACTCCAGACCCAGGCCCTTGCCGGCGCTCGCGCCGGGGATCAGACCGGGCACGTCGGCGATGACGTACTGGGTGGCACCCGCCTCCACCACGCCCAGGTTCGGGATGAGGGTGGTGAACGGGTAGTCGGCGATCTTGGGCCGGGCCGCGGACATCGCGGCGATCAGCGAGGACTTGCCTGCGCTGGGGAAGCCCACCAGGCCGACGTCGGCGATGGTCTTCATCTCCAGCCGGATATCGAAGGCCTCACCCTCCTCGCCCTTGAGGGCGAAACCGGGGGCCTTGCGCTTCTTGGAGGCCAGCGCGGCGTTGCCCAGGCCGCCGTTGCCGCCCTTGGCCAGCACCAGGCGGGTGCCGTGTCCGACCAGGTCCGCGATGACCTCACCGTCGTCCTTGACGACCACGGTGCCGTCGGGCACGGTCAGGACGAGCTCCTGGCCGTTGGCACCGGCGCGGTGGCCGCCCTGGCCGGGTGTGCCGTTCTGCGCGCTGCGGTGCGGGCGGCGCTGGTAGTCCAGCAGCGTCGCGGACTGCGCGTCGACCTCGAGGACGACGTCGCCGCCCCGGCCGCCGTTGCCGCCGTCCGGACCGCCCAGCGGCTTGAACTTCTCCCGGTGCACGGAGGCGCAGCCATGCCCGCCGTTTCCGGCCTTGACGTGCAAGACCGCCTCGTCGACGAAGTCAGGCATTGCTCTCCCCGAAGTTCAGGGGCCACCGCCGCCTGGCGGAGCCCGGTACTGCACGCGTGTCACCTGTGACAACGCGAGAGGCGGGCCAGAGTTTCCCTGGCCCGCCCCCGAAAACCGCTCTTGATCGGCGCGAACTGCTAGACGCCGGCCGGAACGATGTTGACGGCCTTGCGGCCGCGGAAGCTGCCGAACTTGACCTCGCCCTCGACCAGGGCGAACAGCGTGTCGTCGCCACCACGGCCGACGTTGGCGCCGGGGTGGAACCTGGTGCCGCGCTGACGGATCAGGATCTCACCAGCGGAAACCTGCTGACCACCGAACCGCTTCACTCCAAGGCGCTTGGCATTGGAGTCGCGACCGTTCTTGGTGGACGAAGCGCCCTTCTTGCTTGCCATGTCTCCAGGCCTCCTACTTCGCCGCGATGCCGGTGACGCGCACCTGGGTGTGCTTCTGGCGGTGCCCCTGGCGCCTCTTGTAACCGGTCTTGTTCTTGTACTTCAGGATGTTGATCTTGGGGCCCTTGGTCTCGCCGAGGACCTCGGCGGTGACCGAGTAGCCGCTCAGCTTGTCGGCCTCGCTGATGACACTGTCACCGTCGACCACAAGGATGGGCTGCCACGTCAGGGTGGCACCGGTCTCGTCGGAGACCCTGTCGATGTTCAGGACGTCATCGACAGACACCTTCTCCTGTCGGCCGCCCGCTCGCACGATCGCGTACACCGGGGAACTCTCTTCCTGCTCGCTCAACGAATAATGCGCTCACTCATGACCGTGATGCCACGATCCACGAATCGCCTGTAGCGGGGCGTGGGGATCTGAGGGAAACAAACCCACCTTGGTGGAGAGCACTTCGGTCTCGGGGCGCGCGAACATTTGGGGCGCGCCGACGCACCGTCCACCAGATTACCATCGCCCCGGCACAGGACCGCACACGTACCCTGGTCCGGACCCGTTCGTTACCGGGTCCGGACCAGGTTGCTGTCCCGCCTTTACCGCCGGTTGGTCAGCCGGCGTCGACCGCGGTGGACCCACTGGTCGGTGAGGTCACCGCCGTCTTGGTCCGCCGCGTACGGCGACGCTTGGGCCGCTCAGCGGTGCCGTCGGACTCGCCGTCGGCGGAGGCGGGTGCCTCGGCGGCGTCGGTGTCCGAGTCCTGCTCGTCACCGCTCGCCTGCGCCTGCCCACCCTCACCGCTGTCGGCCTTCGCGGCCTTGCGGGTGCTGGTGCGCCTGCGGGTCTTCTTCGCCGGGGCCTCCTCGGCCGCGGGGGCCTCGGTCTGCTCCGTGCTCTGTCCGTCCTGCTGCGCCTCGTCCCCGGCCTCCGCGGGGTCCGCTGCCTTCTTGGCCCGGGACGTGCGCTTACGGGTCTTCTTCACGGGTGCGGGCTGCTCGGACGCGTCCTGCTCAGCTGCGACCGGCTCTGAAGCTGCCTGCTCGGGCTCAGGTGCCTGTGCTTCGACGGGCTCGGGCTCGGTCTCCGGCGGCCCTGCGCCCCGGCGGCTTCGGCCCTTGGCCGCGGCCTTGGCCGGCTTGCCCGACGTCTCGGTCTTGTCCCCGGGGTGGTCTCCGCCATCGGCGTTCTCGTCGCCGCCCGCGGACTTGTCGGCCTTGTCCTGCTTGTCCTTGTCGGCCTTCTCACCCGAGGGCTCGGCCTCGGCCTTGCCCTTCTTCTTCTTGCGGCCACCGGTGCTGCCGCCGCCCTTGTTCTCCACCGGTTCGCTGGAGACCACCAGGCCGCGACCGTTGCAGTGGTCACAGTTGTGGGAGAAAGCTTCGAGCAGACCCTGCCCGACTCGCTTACGGGTCATCTGTACCAGGCCCAGAGAGGTGACTTCGGCCACCTGGTGCTTGGTGCGGTCGCGCGAGAGGCACTCGAGCATCCGGCGGAGCACCAGGTCGCGGTTGGACTCCAGCACCATGTCGATGAAGTCGACCACGATGATGCCACCGATGTCGCGCAGCCGGAGCTGGCGCACGATCTCTTCGGCCGCCTCGAGGTTGTTCTTGGTGACCGTCTCCTCGAGGTTGCCGCCCTGCCCGGTGAACTTGCCGGTGTTGACGTCGACCACGGTCATGGCCTCGGTCCGGTCGATGATCAGCGAACCGCCGCTGGGCAGGTAGACCTTGCGGTCGAGAGCCTTGTTGATCTGCTCATCGATCCGGTAGGCGGAGAAGACGTCCTGGTCCTCGGACCAGTGCGACAGGCGCTCGGCGAGGTTGGGCGCCACGTAGTCCACGTACTCGTGGACGGTGGTCCACGCCTCGTCACCGGAGACGACGAGGCTGGAGAAGTCCTCGTTGAACACGTCGCGCACGACTCGGACGGTGAGGTCCGGCTCGCTGTTGAGCAGGGCCGGGGCGCTCGCAGACTTGGACTTGCGCTTGATCGAGTCCCACTGCTTGGCCAGCCGGTTGATGTCGCGCTCGAGCTCCTCCTCGCTGGCGCCTTCGGCCGCCGTGCGCACGATCACCCCGGCGCCGGAGGGCATCACCTTCTTGAGGATGGCCTTGAGGCGGGCGCGCTCCTTGTCAGGGAGCTTGCGGCTGATACCGGTCATCGAACCGCCGGGCACGTACACCAGGTAGCGGCCGGGCAGGCTGATCTGGCTGGTCAGGCGAGCGCCCTTGTGTCCGACCGGGTCCTTGGTGACCTGCACCAGCACCGACTGGCCGGACTTGAGCACGGACTCGATGCGCTTGGGCTGACCCTCCAGGCCGAAGGAGTCCCAGTTGACCTCGCCCGCGTACAGCACGGCGTTACGGCCCTTGCCGATGTCGACGAAGGCGGCCTCCATCGACGGCAGCACGTTCTGCACCCGGCCCAGGTACACGTTGCCCACGTACGAACGGTGCGCGGCCCGGTCGACGTAGTGCTCGACCAGGACGTCGTCCTCGAGTACGGCGATCTGGGTGCGGTCACCGGTCCTGCGGACCACCAGGTCGCGCTTGACCGCTTCCCGGCGGGCCAGGAACTCCGATTCGGTGACGATCGGCGCGCGGCGCCGACCCTGTTCGCGCCCCTCGCGGCGGCGCTGCTTCTTGGCCTCCAGGCGGGTGGAACCGCGGACCGCCTGGACCTCGTTCTCGATGGGCCGTTCCGGACGCGGCTCGCGCACCTTGACCACGGTGTTCGGCGGGTCGTCGTTGGTGTTCTCACCACCCGAGCCCGTCCGGCGCCGCCTACGGCGGCGGCGACGGCTGCTGCCCCGCTCATCACCGTCATCGGAGTCGCCACCGGAGCCGCCCTCGGAGCCGTCGTCCTCCTCGGTGGCGGACGATTCCGTCTTCTCCGTCTTCCGTCGGTCCTTGGTGGAGCCCTCCGCGGGCGCGGTGTCGTCCTGGTCGTCCTCGTTGTCGCCGTCATCGGCACCACGCGACCGGCCGCGGCCGCGGCCGCCTCGGCGACGGCGGCGGCGACTCGGGCGCTCGTCCGAACCGGTCTCCTCGGCCGGGTCGTCCTGCTCGTCGGTCTCTTCCTCAGCCTCCGGCTCAGCGACCTCCTGGGGCTTCTGCTGGGCCTTCCTGGCCTTCTCCTTGGCCTTGACCGGAGCGCTCTGATGGACGACCGGAGGCTGGAAGAGCATGCCGCCGGGCGGCTGGAAGGCGGAGCCGCCGGATTCTTCGGGGGCCTCCTCCCGGACCTCTTCCTCGGGAGCCTCAGCGGCGGGCGCCTCGACCGTCTTCGCGGCACGGCCGCGGGTCCTGGTGCGGGATCGGCCCTTGGGACCGGTGCCCTCGGACTCGTCAGCGTCGTCCGAGGCCTTGTTCCCCTCGCCTTTGCTCTCCTGGGCCTTGTTCGCCGAGGCCTGCTCGCCCGTGGATCGGGTACGGCCGCGGCGCGTGGCTGCGGCCGGAGCGTCCTCGGGGCGACCGGCGGCACGCACGGTCCGCCCACGAGAGCTAGGGGTGGTCACCTCGGTCTTGACCGTGCCGCCCTCGCCGGAACCGGCCAGGGTGGTGGTCGGTTTGGTCGGCGCGGAGAACACGTCGTCTGGCTCGGGGGGTGGACCTGCCGCGCGGCGAGCGCCCTTGGCGGACGCGGGTGTGGTCACCCGCACCGCGCCGTCCCCCGAGGGGGGCGTCGCCGCCCTGTTCTCGGTTGTTTCAGTTGTACCCGCGGTGCCTTCGGCACCGTTCTTGGGCTCGTTGTCGAGCATCCGGGCGGTCTCCCGTCAAAGCCTCCGGGCGCGCCGCGACCTCGCGGTCGGCGTCGCGGCTCACGAAAGCTGTCGTCGCTGTGTCAGCGCCGGCGGCACCAGAGTGCCTCCGGGGCAAAGTCCTGTGGTTTCGCCCATGTTCCCCGCTTTGGGACCGCTCATCCTCGCGGTCCCGTCATGGACGATGACGGCCGTGGTGCGCGGGTGCGTCGATCGTTCGTCTTGTCGTGCGCGGGCCCGGTGCTCTCGGTGGTGGGAGCTTCGGGTCGGTCCGCGTCGAACGGGTCGGCGATCACACCTGTCGCCTCGTCCAGTGGCCCCTGCGCCAGCCTGGTCATCTTCGGTGATGACGGCGGCGCGAGGTCGGCCAGTTGGCGTAGGCCGGTCAGCACGTCGTCTGGTCGTACAGCAGGTTGCGTGTGCCGTACGGCCATTCGAAGTATGGCATATGTCGCGTGTCGGTCCCCTGGGGCGCGCCCGTGGGATCCGCTACACACGTCGATGCCGAGAACAGCCGGGCGGGTGTCGAAGCGGCGTCGGCCCTTCTTCGTCATCCGTTCCACCTCGACACTGTCGGCGGCCAGATAGGCAGCCACCGACTTGGCGGCGTCGTCGGGGTCGACGTCCGCCATCTCCACTCGCCATTCGGAGGCTTGAAGCCGGTCGGCCAGACCCGGTGTCCGGGCCTCGACGACCTCGAGCACATCGACACCGTCGGGCATGGCCGCGTCGATAGCGTCCCTGACCTGTTCGGGTCGGCATGCCTCGGCCAGAGTGAGCTCTAGATACTCCGCCTCACTGGCGACCCCGGTCGGGGCCGCGCCGGTATAGGAGATCTTGGGGTGTGGTGAGAAGCCAGCGGAGAACGCCACCGGCACAGAGGCCCTACGCAAGGCCCTCTCCAGTGCCCGGGCGAGATCACGGTGGCTTGCGAATCGCATGCGTCCGCGCTTGGCGTAGCGGACGCGAAGCCGTTGGCCGGGTTTGGCGGTGGAGGGTGAGGTGGTGCCCTCGTGTGCGGGGGGCAGCTCAACTCCTTTCCTCAGTGCCCCCTGAGTCCGGACCGGCTGTGGCGGCCCGCAGGGGCTGTTCCTCGTCCTGTTCAGCGTACGGTGCGCCGCGGTGCACATGCGCCAACAGGACTACGCATACCGGTACCTCCCCCACTGACCTGCGGTCGAAAAGTACCGACCGGGCCTGAGCGGGTGCTGAACCGGTGTTCACCACCAGAACACGGGGGGCTCAGAAAAAAATCCAAAGAAAATCCGCAATCGATGGCAACCCATCGCGCGACCCGCGAGTCTTACTTCACGTACGGCCCGGCGCGAGCGGGGCGCCGGGCCGTACACCTTCCGGACACAGCCGATGCGACTCCCCTCCACACAGGGTCGAGGTGCGGGGCTGGGTACACGGCAGAGAGCGCCCGAAGCGCGCATCCTACTCTTTTTCTTCCCAGGGCACACTGGTTTCGCCAGTTTCTGTCTGCATTCGTGTTGCTCTGGGCCGCGTTACGCACCCAGTGCCCCTCCCCCTCAAGCTCCTCCCCCGTCTCCTCAGACACACGCCTCAGGCCCGGAGCCCGGCGAGCACCACTTCCACGGTCCGCTGGCGCGCCGCCTCGTTCGCACCCCCGCGCTCGCGGGCCATGCACCCCTCCATCAACGCCTTGACGTCGGTCGCGTCCACGTCCTCGCGGACGGCTCCGGCCCGCTGCGCTTCAGCCAGGAGACCGCCGAGCGCGGCGCCCACGTCGCAACCGGTGTCGCTCACCGCGGCCGCGACGTCGAACCCGCCTCCCCGCAGGGCCTCGCCAAGCCCGTGGTCGAGTGCGCCTTCTTCGACCATGAAGGAGAAGAAGGCCGCGAAGGCCTCCCAGGGCTCCATGTCCGCACCGAACCGGCGCGCGGCTCCGACCAAGCGCTCCATACGGCTGAGCACGATCGCCCGGTAGAGGTCCTCCTTCGCGGGGAAGTGCCTGCTGACGGTCCCTGTCCCGACCCCCGCACGCCGGGCGATCTCTTGGACCGGCACGGAGAGCCCTTCAGTCGCGAAAGCCTCCACCGCCGCTTGAAGAACCTTCTCCCTGTTGCGTCTGGCATCGGCGCGCACGCGCCACCTTCCCTTCACCGAGCAATAGACAAGCGGGACGTCCATCCCGTATATTCCGAACAACCGGGATGGACATCCCGATTCTACTCGGAAGGACACCGTCATGCGTGACGTCACCTTAGGCAGCAACGGTCCCGTTGTCTCCGCCCTCGGGCTCGGTTGCATGGTCCTGAACCAGTCCTACGGCGCACCAGCCCATCGCGACGACGCCCTCGCCACCCTCGAACACGCCCTCGACCTCGGCATCCGCTTCTGGGACACCTCCGACGCCTACGCCTTCGGCGAGAACGAGGAGCTGCTCGGCGCGGCAGTGGCCCGTTTCGGCCGTGACAACGTCGTCCTGGCCAGCAAGTTCGGCGGGGTCTTCGACCCCGGCACCAAGGAGCCGACCGGCATCCGCGGTGACGCCGACTACGTCCACCAGGCCTGCGACGCGAGCCTGGCACGCCTCGGTACCGATCACATCGACCTCTACTACCAGCACCTCCCCGACCCGGCCGTCCCCGTGGAGGAGACCGTCGCGGCCATGGCCGAGCTGGTCGAAGCTGGCAAGGTCGGCCACATCGGGCTCTCCAACGTCACCGCCGCGCAGGTCCGTGCCGCCCACCGGGTGCACCCGATCGCGGCCGTACAGAGCGAGTGGTCCCTGTTCGCCCGGGGCGCCGAACGCGAGCTCGTACCCGCGTGCGTCGAGCTCGGGATCGGCTTCGTCCCCTACTCGCCGTTGGGACGCGGCTTCCTCACCGGGGCCTTCACCGACCCCAACGACCTCACTGAGGACGATGTGCGCCGTGCCTACCCGTGGTTCGCCGAGGGCAACGTCCGCGGCAACGCGGCACTGCTGGCCCCGGTTCGGCGCGTGGCCGAGAAGCGGGACGCCACCCCGGCCCAGGTAGCGCTGGCCTGGCTGGCACACCGCGCCGAGGACACCGGTGTCGCCGCCGCGCCCATCCCCGGCACCAAGCGGGCCGGCCGCCTGGACGAGAACGCCGGCTCCCTGGACCTCCGGCTCACCGACGCCGAAATCGCCGACCTCGACCCCCTGGCCGCGCGCGTGGCCGGGTCGCGCCGCCCGGATCTGCCGCCCGAACTGCGGTCGCTGATGCCCGACGACCACGGCGAGGATGCCTTCTGACCGGATCGGGCTCAGCGGAACACGCCGCGGGCGCGCGAGGCACCACCCCGCGCGCCCGTCGGGGTCCGGTTACCGGACCACCGTCAACGGCAGCATCGGACGGCCACCGGCCTCGTCGTTGATCTGGATCTCGGTGCCCATGGTGGGGCACACACCGCAGTCGTAGCAGGGGTTCCAGCGGCAGTCGTCGATCTCCACCGACTCGTTCCCGTGCAAGGAGTCCTGCCAGTCCTGCCAGAGCCAGGAGCGGTCCAGCCCGGCGTCCAGGTGGTCCCAGGGCAGGACCTCGCCCTCGTCGCGCTCACGGGTGGTGAACCAGTCCACGTCCACCCCGGTTCCGGCCAGTCCGGTCTCGCCCGCCTTCATCCAGAGGTCATAGGAGAAGTGTTCGCTCCAGCCGTCGAAGCGGCCGCCCGCGTTCCACGCCGCCTCGACGATCCGGCCTACCCGGCGGTCGCCCCGGGACAGCAGGCCCTCCACGATGGATGGGCGGCCCTCGTGGTAGCGCAGACCGATGGACTTGCCGAACTTGCGGTCCCCGCGGAGCCGGTCCCTCAGCTTGCGCAGGCGGGCGTCCACGTCCTCGTGGGAGGTCTGGGCGGCCCACTGGAACGGGGTCTGGGGCTTGGGCACGAAACCGCCGATGGAGACCGTGCAGCGGATGTCCTTGCGTCCGGTCACCTCCCGGCCGATACGGATCACCTCGGTGGCCAGGTCGGCGATGGCCAGGACGTCCTCGTCCTCCTCGGTGGGCAGGCCGCACATGAAGTAGAGCTTCACCTGCCGCCACCCGGCTTCGTAGGCGGCGGTGACGGTACGGATGAGGTCGGCCTCGGTGACCATCTTGTTGATCACCCGGCGCATCCGCTCGCTGCCGCCCTCGGGGGCGAAGGTCAGGCCGGAACGGCGACCGTTGCGGGTCAGCTCGTTGGCGAGGTCGATGTTGAAGGCGTCCACCCTGGTCGAGGGCAGCGACAGCCCGGTGTTGGTGCCCTCGTAGTGGTCTGCGAGGTTCTTGGCGATGTCGCCGATCTCGCTGTGGTCGGCGCTGGAGAGCGAGAGCAGGCCCACCTCCTGGAAGCCGGAGGACTTCACCCCGTCCTCGACCATCTTCTGGACGGTCTGCTGGTTGCGCTCGCGGACCGGCCTGGTAATCATCCCGGCCTGGCAGAACCGGCAGCCGCGGGTGCAGCCGCGGAAGATCTCCACGCTGTACCGCTCGTGCACGGACTCGGCCGTGGGCACGATCGGCCGCTTCGGATAGGGCCACTGGTCCAGGTCCATCACGGTGTGCTTCTGCACCGTGTTCGGTACCCCTGTGCGGTTGGGCGTGTACGCCGCGATCCGGCCGTCCTCGTGGTAGCTCACGTCGTAGAAGCGCGGCACGTACACTCCGCCGGTGGCAGCCAGGCGCAGCAGCAGGCCGTCCCGGCCCCCTGGCTCGCCCTCCTCCTTGAACTCGCGGACGATCTCGGTGATGGCGAGGGTGATCTCCTCACCGTCACCCAGGACCACGGCGTCGAGGAAGTCGGCGATGGGCTCGGGGTTGAAGGCCGCGTGCCCGCCCGCGAGGACGACCGGGTCCTCCTCGGTCCGGTCAGTGGAACGGCGAGGGATCCCGGCCAGGTCCAGGGCGGTGAGCATGTTGGTGTAGCCCATCTCGCTGGCGAAGCTCAGCCCGAGCACGTCGAAGGCGCGGACCGGCCGGTGGGCGTCGACCGTGAAGTGCGGGACGCCGTGCTCGCGCATCAGCTTCTCCATGTCCGACCAGACCGCGTAGGCGCGCTCGGCCAGGACGCCCTCGCACTCGTTGAGGACCTCGTACAGGATCTGCACGCCCTGGTTGGGCACGCCCACCTCGTAGGCGTCCGGGTACATGAGCGCCCAGCGCACACTCGCGGCGTCCCAGTCCTTGACGACGGAGTTGAGCTCACCGCCCACGTACTGGATCGGCTTGCCCACTTGGGGCAGGAGGGGTTCGAGGCGCGGGAAGAGGCTTTCGACGGACATGGTGTTGGCCTTCGATCGGCGGACATCGTGTCTGGCTGGTTCCCGTCCGTCCCCGCGCGGGGACGGTGGGACCGGGCCACTGGACCTGGAGACGCGGTCGCGCGGTGAAGTACCAGAGTACCGGCGAAGGTGCCTCCCGGACCGGTTGTCCACAGCCCCGACAGGCCCGGTCAGTACTCGAATCCCCGATCCCTGGAGTTGACGCCCAGGACCAAGCCGAGGGCGAGCATGTTCGCCAGGATCGCGGTGCCTCCGTAGGACACGAGCGGCAGAGGGATACCGGTCACCGGCAGCAGGCCCAGGCCCATCCCGATGTTGACGAAGGCCTGGAACCCGAACCAGCCGGCCACGCCCACGCACAGCAGCCGCGGGTACGGAAGGTCGCAGCCCTTGGCAATGCGCAGGATCCGCCAGAGGACCACGGCGAACAGGACGATGATCGCCGCGGCCCCGACGAACCCGAGTTCCTCCCCGGCGACGGTGAAGATGAAGTCGGTGTGCTGCTCGGGCACGAACCGCCCATGGGTCTGTTCTCCCTGGAAGAGCCCGGTGCCGTCGAAACCGCCGGACCCCACGGCGATCAGTGCCTGGGCGGAGTTGTAACCCGCGCCCTGGGGGTCGGCGGCCGGGTCCATCAGGGTGGCGATCCGCTGCATCTGGTAGGGCTCCAGCAGGTCGAACCACAGCACCGCGAACACCGTGGCCGCCCCGGCGGCGAGCATGCTGCCCACCCAGACGATGGGTGCCCCGGACAGGGGGAGCATCCCGAGGAAGATGGCGACGAGGACGAGACTGGTACCCAGGTCGGGTTGGAGCACCACCAGAGCGAGCGGGATACCCAGGGCGAGCAGGCAGAAGAGCACATCCCGGGTCATCGGCCGGGTCTCGCCGTCCCGGGGTTCACCGAGCAGCGTGGCCAGGACCAGGACCAGGCCGACCTTGGCGAGCTCACTGGGCTGGAACTGGAAACCCGCGACCACGATCCACCCGCGCGATCCGTTGATCACCGCTCCGAGCGGAGTGAGCACCAGCAGCAGGGCGATCACCGTGAACACGTAGACGATGGGCGCGTAGGCGCGGACCGTACGGTAGTCCGTGCCCGCCACGATCAGGCAGGCGACCAGGGCCACGGCTAGGTGCGCGAGGTGGCGGACCAACTGGTCGACTGTGTTCAAGGGGTCGCTGCCGTCCCCCGGCAGTGTCGCCGACCAGACGAGCACCGAACCGATCATTCCCAGAGCCAGGACGGAGCAGACCAGGATCCAGTCCAGGCCGCGAGCTCCCCCAGCGGCCGAGGCCAGGGACTTCCGGAAGTCGCGCTGCCGCTGGGGCGGCCCACCCATGTTCGTGATCAATCAGGGCTCCAGCATCTCGATGGAACCGTCCGAGCGGACGATCGGCAGTTCGCCGTGCGGTTCGCCTCCGGGCAGCAGGGGATCGCCATCCGCGACGTCTTCGATGTCGCCGGAGGACGAGAACCCGTAGATGCCCTCGAAGATCTCCTTCGCGATGGGAGCGGCGGTCTCCCCGCCGGTGCCTCCCTGGGAGACCAGGACGGCGATGGCGTACTGCGGGTCCTCGGCCGGGGCGTAGGAGGCGAACCAGGACGAGACCTCGCGCCCCTCCACGTCGGCGCTGCCCGTCTTCCCGGCGACGGACACCTGGTCCTGTGGGAAGTCGGCGAAGGCGCCGCCACCGGTACCGGACTCGGTCACCTCGGCCAGTGCGTCCTGGAGGTAGGAGATGGTCTCGTCGCTGACGGGCAGCTCCTGCTTGACCGTCGGTTCGATCTCCTCCGCCTCGGAACCGTCGGCCGCGACCATCGCCTTGGCCACTCGGGGCTCGTACAGCGTGCCGCCGTTGGCGATGGCCGAGTAGGCGCTGGCCAACTGCAGCGGGCTCACCAGGACGTCGCCCTGACCGATCGAGAAGTTGATGGCCTCGCTGGCCCGCCACTCGAAGCCCTCCACGCAGTGCTCGTGCGCGAGCTGCTTGAGGTAGGCGGCCCGGGACGGGTCGGTCTCGGCGACGTCCGGGTAACCGTTCTCGGCCCGCTCGCAGTTGACCTCCCGGGTCTCCTCCCAGAAGGTCTGCTTCCACTCGCGGTCCGGGATGCGGCCGCCGGTCTCGTAGGGCAGGTCCACACCGGTGGGCGAACCGAAACCGTAGCCGCGTGCCATGTTGGCCATCGCCTCGTCGGGTTCGCCGTCGGGATGGAGCCCTCCGTCCTCCTGCCACATCTGGTAGCCGAAGTTGTAGAAGACGGTGTTGCACGAGGCGATGATGGCCTGGCGCAGGGTGATAGTGCCCTGCCCGGCGCCCGCGTAGTTGTCGTAGCTCTGCCCGGCCAGACTGACCGAACCCGGGCAGGCGTAGGTGCTGCGTAGCTCGTACCCGTTCTCGACTGCGGCGGACATCGACGAAACCTTGAACGTGGAACCGGGCGGATACGTGCCCTGGACCGCGCGGGAGAGCAGGGGCTCCCCCGCTTCCTCGCTGAGCATGGCGTCGAAGGTCTCCTGGTCGATCCCGCCGTCCCAGATGGTGGGGTCGTAGGTGGGCACACTCGCCATGGCCACGACCCCGCCGTTAGTGACATCCAGGACGACGGCCGCCCCGGAGTCGGCCTGGTACTCGGGCCGGGCGCCGGCCATACCCCTGGCGAGGGCTTCCTCAGCGACCTTCTGGACGTTCATGTCCATGTGGGTGACCAAGTGCCTGCCCGCCTCGGGGGCACGCTCGGAGACGACGTCCATGATCTCGCCGTGGTTGTTCACGCCGAGGGTCCGCAGCCCGGCGGTGCCGCGCAACTCCTTGTCGTAGATGGCTTCGAGGCCGTCCCGGCCCACCTGGTCGATCCCGGTGAACTGGGTGCGCAGCTCCTCACGCGCCTCCAGCTCCTCCTGGGTGACCGGCTGCAGGTAGCCGAGCATCTGTCCGGCGTGCTCCCCATAGGGGTACTCGCGCACGGCCTGGGCCTGGGCGGTGATACCCGGGAAGTCGTCAGCGCGTTCCATGATCTGGAGCGCGACGGGCCCGTCGACGTCCTCGGCGAGGGTGACGGGCTGATAGGGCGAACCCGGCCAGCAGGGCCGCTCGACCTCAGGACCGCACAGGCGCATGCGCTGCTGAAGCTCCTCCAAGGGCACGTCCAGCACCTCGGCGAGACCGGTGAGGACCTCCTCGCCGCCGTCCGGCATTCCCTGGAGTTCATGGTAGTCAGCCGACACCAGCAGCTCGGTCTTGTTGCTCACCACCGAGCGCCCGCTCGAGTCGAGGATCTGCCCTCGGGTGGCGGGGACGACGAGCTCCTGGTGGTGGTTGGAGACCGCGAGTTCACGGTAGTGGTCGGCCATCGGCACCTGGAGGTACCAGAGGCGGCCGACCAGGACCGCGAACAGGACCAGGACCAGGAACTGGGCGAGGATGAGGCCGAACCGTCCGAATCTGCGCCCCGGAAGCGTGGGGTCTACTGGAGGCTTGCGCACCGGTTCACCACCCGCCCGAGTAGGTCGGGCCTTGGATCGTGGCGAAGTCGCTTTCGGTGAGTTTGGCGCGCACCCAGAGCACCGGCAGGGTGACCAGGGGTGCGAACGCCATGGTCAGCAGCGCGCCGATACCGGTGTTGACGGCGACCGAGCCGAGGGTGATGTGCCCGTCGCCCATCACGAGGCCGAGGAAGGCGTATCCCAAACCCACGGCAACGGACACGACCGGGACGATGCCGCAGGCCGCCCAGCCCGACACGCCGGCCCCGGTCGCCCCGCCGAAGCCGGTGTTGGCCCGCAAGAGCGCGAGAACGTAGGCAGCCAGGCACAGCACGAGGGCATAGCGGCCCATCGGGTGTTCGGCCGGCGGCAGTACGTCCATGGCCATCCCCGCCGCGAACCCGCATCCGGCTGCCGCCGCGGGGCTGGTGGTCAGGGCGACCGCGACGACCGCCGCGATCACCAGGTCGGGCCCCGGCCCCCACTCGAAGGGCAACCGGTGGATGACCGTGGTTTGGGCGAGCACCGCGACGGTCACCATGATCAGGGTCGCGACGGCCCTCATTGGTCCCCCTCAGGGTCGGGTTTGGGCGGAAGCACGGAATCACGCGGGTCCTCGGACGGTCCGTCGACGACCACCCCCACCACGTCCAGGGCCGCGAAGTCCACTGCCGGTGTGATGCGCGCGATCCGGCTCAGCGCACCGGGCGCGACCTGTACTTCGTCGACGGTCCCGATGGGCACGCCTGGCACGAAGGGCGCCCCGTCGTGGGAGCCGAGCGTCACCACCCGGTCCCCTTCCTCGATGGGTGCCTCCATGTCGAAGAGCTCGAGGGTCAGGTCGGCCTCAGGGCCGTTCGGGACGCTGCCACCGGTGACGGCGCCGATCTTGCGGGTCTCCTCCAGGCGGGCGCCGACCGAGGAGTTGACGTCGGTGGCGAGCTGGACCGTGGCGGTGCGGGGACCGGCCTCGACGATCTTGCCGACCAAACCGGATCCGCTGACCACGGTCATGTCCGGCTGGATCCCGGAGGATGTTCCCGCGTCCAAGGTGGCCGTGTGCGCGTATCCGCGGGCCGTGGTGCGGGTGACGGCCTGGGCGGTGACGACCTCGTATCCGCCGATCCCGGACAGGTGCAGGAGTTCGTCGAGCTGGTCGGCGCGGCCGTCGTCGATCTGGGCTGCCTGCACCTCGGACTCGAGCTCGGCGTTGGCGGCCTCCAGCTCGGCGATGCGGTCAGCGGCTTCGGGTCCCTGGCTCACCCCTGCGTAGACATCGGCCACGGGCCCGCCGACGTAGCCGACACCCGCGGCTGCGGGTGCGAACACCAGCTCGCCGCCGCCTCGGGCGAGTGAGGTCACCGGGTCGTCGCCGGGACGGGCGTCCAGGACGAGCAGGGCCACGGCTGCCGCGACGAGGACCGCGAGGAACAGCCGGGACCGCGAGGAGTCGCGGAACATGTCAGCGCCGCCGTTCCGGGACGAGGACCTGGTGGAGCCGCTCGTAGTTCTCGACGCAGGTACCGGAGCCGACGGCGACCGAATCGAGAGCGTTGTCGGCGAGGTGGATGGGCATCCCGGTCTCGTGGAGGAGCCGGTCGTCGAGGCCGCGCAACATGGCGCCGCCGCCGGTGACGGCCACTCCCCGGTCCATGATGTCGCCGGACAGTTCGGGCGGGCACTTGTCGAGGCTGGTCCGGACCGCGTCGATGATGGCGGTGACCGGCTCCTCGATGGCCTGACGCACGTCGGACTCGGACATGACGATCGTCTTGGGCAGCCCGCTGATGAGGTCTCGGCCGCGTACCTCCGCGTGCAGTTCCTCGGAGCCGGTGGGGTAGGCGGAGCCGACCGCCACCTTGAGTTCCTCGGCGGTGCGCTCGCCGATCATCAGGGAGTACTCCTTCTTGACGAAGGTCATGATGGCCTGGTCGAGTTCGTCACCGCCCACGCGGATCGACTGGGATGTGACGATGCCGCCCATGGATATGACGGCGACCTCGGTCGTGCCGCCTCCGATGTCGACGACCATGTTGCCGGTGGGTTCGTGGACGGGGAGCCCGGCGCCGATGGCGGCGGCCATGGGTTCCTCGATGATGTAGACGCGGCGCGCTCCGGCCTGGTAACCCGCTTCCTTGACCGCGCGGTGTTCGACCGAGGTGATACCGCTCGGGACCGCGACGATGATGCGGGGTTTGGCGAAGTGGCGCCGACGGTGGATCTTCTGGATGAAGTACCGCAGCATGCGCTCGGTGACTTCGAAGTCGGCGATGACGCCGTCCTTGAGGGGGCGGATGGCGGTGATGTTGCTCGGCGTGCGGCCGATCATCTGCTTGGCCTCGATACCGACGGCCACGATCTTGCCGCTCGAGGTGTTGAGCGCGACCACCGACGGCTCGTTGAGGACGATGCCGCGCCCACGTACGTAGACGAGTGTGTTGGCGGTACCAAGGTCTACGGCCATGTCCCGGCCGAGAAATGCAAGGTTGTTCGGCATGTAACGTCCTCAGAGGCGCCGTGTCGGGCGTGGAAGCACGGAACGACCATAGGTAGTCGTTCCAGCACGTTAGGTGTCCAGTCCCCGCATCGTAACGGTCAGCACTTAGCTGGTTACGCAAACACACCGAATTGTTGCCTCGTCACCGGACGAAAGGCGAGAAAAGAGAAGTGTCCCGGGGCGGTCGCCCCGGGACACCGACGATGGACTCTGAGTCCGGATCCCCTTACAGGTCGGGGAAGAAGAGCTTGATCTCGCGCTCCGCGGAGTAGGTGGAGTCCGAACCGTGCACGATGTTCTGCTGGACCTCCAGAGCGAAGTCGCCGCGGATCGTGCCCGGGGTGGCGGTGACCGGGTCGGTCGCACCGGCCAGGGCACGGAAGGCCTCGATGGCACGCTCGCCCTCGACCACCATCGCGACCAGCGGGCCGCCGGTGATGAACTCCACCAGCGAGTCGAAGAACGGACGCGAAGCGTGCTCCTCGTAGTGTGTCTTGGCGGTGTCGGCGTCGAGCGTGCGCAGCTCCATCGCGACCAGACTCAGGCCCTTGCGCTCGATGCGCGAGATGACCTCACCGACGATGTTGCGGCGGACACCGTCGGGCTTGATGAGAACGAGAGTGCGCTCCACGTGCGTTTCAACTCCTCACTGGGGACCCCACTCGTGGCGCGCACGGGCCTGCGCCCGCGGTGGCGACCGCACGCGTGAGGTGTACGGATGTGTGTCCGGGGTCCGACGGCGAGCTGAGGGGTTGGTCCGCGATCCGCGGATCCGGCCGCCCGCCTGCCCGGATGTGCGTCAGACTATCGCGTTTGACGCTGGGACGCGGTGGCCACCTCGTCATCGGCTGTGGAGCCCTCCCCGGCCCCCTCGGACTCCTGGGAACCTTCGAGCCCCTCAGCGCCTTCGGAGCCCTCGGCCCGCTCAGCCGCCTCCGCGTGCGCGACGTGCGCCGCCTGGGCCTCGTCGACCTTGCGCCCCATGATCACACCGGTGACCCACAGTGAGACGAACACGATGGCGACCAGCGGCATACCGGTGACCGTGAAGGAGCTGAACAGGAGCCCGGCCTGCAGGGCCCAGGCTGCATAGTGCGCCCAGGTGTGCTTCTGGAGCCCGGCGAGCACCAGCGCGGCCACGGCCATCCCGCCCCAGAGTCCTCCGGCGACGGCGGGGTCGGCGCCTTCCAGGTTGATGGCGATGGGGATCGCCAGGCCGATCACGATGACCTCGAACGCGAGGACGACGGCACAGACTGTGCGCACGGCAGTTTCCCTTCGTGGTGGGTCGCCCGCTACTCGCCGGATCCGCGCAACAGGTGCACGGCGTCACCCGCGGTGACGACCGATCCGGTGACCAGCACACCGACACCGCCGAACTCGCCGCCGCTCTCGGCCAAGCCCACGGCCTGGTCGATGGCGTCGTCGAGCCTGGCGGCCACGTGCACGCGGTCCTCACCGAAGATCTGTTGGGCCGCGGTGGAGAGCTGCGCCGCGTCGAGGGAACGCGGCGAGGAGTTGCGGGTGACGACGATCTCGTCGAGCAGTGGTTCGAGGGGATCCAGAATCCCCTCAACGTCTTTTTCGGCCATGACCGCGACCACGCCGATCAGCCGCGAGAAGGAGAAGGCCTCCTCCACGGCGCCGACGGTGGCGATCATCCCGGCCGGGTTGTGTGCGGCGTCGGCGATGACGGTCGGGCTGGTGCGAACGACCTCCATACGCCCGGGTGACTCCAGCCCCATCAGGGCTTCGCCCACGATCTCGGGGTCGAGTCCGACGGCGTCCTCCACAGCGGAGAACGCCTCCACGGCGGCGATCGCGACAGCGGCGTTGCTGGCCTGGTGTTCGCCGAACAGGGGCAGGAAGAGGTTGTCGTAGCTCCCGGTGAGGCCCTTCACGGCGATCTGCTGACCGCCGACGGCCACCTCACGGGAGGTCACCCCGAACTCCAGTCCCTCCCGGGCCACGGTGGACCCGACCTCGGCGGCGTGCCGGAGCAGCGCCTCCGCGGCGGGCACCGGCTGCTGTGCCATGACCGTGACGGAGTCGGGTTTGATGATGCCCGCCTTCTCCTCGGCGATGCCGTCGAGGGTGTCGGGCAGGTACTCGGTGTGGTCGATGCCGATCGGTGTGACGACCGCGACGTCCCCGTCGATGACGTTGGTCGCGTCCCAGCTGCCGCCCAATCCGACCTCCACCACGGCGACGTCCACGGGGGAGTCGGCGAAGGCGGCATAGGCCATGACGGTGAGGATCTCGAAGAACGACAGCTGCACGTCGTGCATCGCGTCGGCCATCTCGAGGAAGGGCCGGATGTCGTCGTAGGCCTCGACGAACTCCTGCTGGGAGATCGGTTCGCCGTCGACGACGATACGCTCGCGCACCGTCCTCAGGTGGGGACTGGTGTAGCGGCCCACGCGCAGGCCTCGGGCGCGCATGAGCGCGTCGATCATGCGCGCGGTGGACGTCTTGCCGTTGGTCCCGGTGACGTGGATGACCCGGAAGTTGCGCTGCGGGTCACCCAGCAGGTCCAGGACGGTGCGGACACGGTCCAGGTGAGGGTCGATTTCGGACTCGGGTGCGCGGGAGAGGATCTCCGCGGTGACCTCGGCGTAGCGCCCTTCGGCGCCCGCGCCACTCACGGCGTCTCGATGATCGGGGTGTACACCCGCGTCAGTGTACGCGCCCCCACCTGGGAGCGGGCTCCGGGTCGGGGGTGCTGAGCCCGATATCACCGGGACCATACTGTGGACATGCCTAGCATTGACCCCTACTTCACCGAGTGGGCGAACCGTCGCCCCGGTCAGACCCGAAGCCTGGGCCGGGCGACCGCCCTGCTGTCGGCCCTGGACCTGAGCGCCCCCCGCACCCCGGTACTGGGCGTAGTGGGTTCCAAGGGGAAGGGGAGCACCGCCACCTACGCCGCCGCGGCTCTTTCCGCAGCCGGACTGAGGACGGTCCTGGTGACGGGTCCGAGCTTCCGCGGGTACCGGGAGCGGGTGCGGGTGGACGGCACGTCCGTGACCGACGCGGAACTCCACGCCCTAGGTGAGGAGATCGAGCGGGCCCGCTTGGTGCTGCCGCCCGCCGGGGAAACCGGGGGGTACCTGGCGCCGAGCGGCCTCTTCCTGGTCGCTGGCCTCCTGCACGCCCGTGCCGTGGGCGCGGACGTGTGCGTTCTCGAGGCGGGAATGGGCGGCCACCGCGACGAACTCCGGCTGATCGGCCCCGATGTGGTGGCCCTCGGTTCGGTCTTCGCCGAGCACGTCGGGATCCTCGGCGACACCGTGACCGAGATCGCGCGCGAGAAGGTGCGCGTGGCCGGCGAACGGACCCGGGCGCTGGTGAGCCTGCCCCAGACCGCCGATGTAGCCGCGGAGGTGGCGCGGGCCCTGGCCGAGGTGACCGGGAGCCGAGTGGCCCCGGAGGTCGCGGACCCGGCCGCCAAGGGAACGGAACCACCGGTGGAACTGCGCCCCGCGGGGCTGTCCGCCGCCTCGGGGGTCCTGGGAACAGCGGCCGCGGACCGGATGCTGGAGGTGCTGGAACGACCGGCGGCCGCCCCGGAACGCCTGCACCGGGTCCTCGCGACCCTGAACCTGCCCGCCCGGCTGTCCGAGCACCCCGTGCCCGGCAGCGCGACCGCCCGGGTACTCGTGGACTCGGCCATCGACCGCGTGGGCGTGGCCGCCGCCCTGGCCCACGCACGCACCCTCTGGGGCGGGGTGGATCATGTGCTGCTGTGCTTGCCCGACCACAAGGACGTCTCCGGCGCCGTCGCTGCCCTGGGGAAAACACCGGTCACCGCTGTGCGCCTACCCGAGGCCCACCTGCGCTTCGCCCACGACCTGCCCGGGCACTGGAACCGGGCCGACGCCGAGAAGCTCACACCGGACACGGTCGCCGCCTTCGGCGAGCGCGTGCTGGCACTCGGGACCGTGTACTTCACCGGCCGCATGACCGAGGTCCTGGACGCCCCCACCGACCGCCTCTTCGACGCCAGCTGACCACGGTTCCGGTCCCACCCGAACTCGTCCTTTTCCGGAAAGTCCCGGCTTCCCAACACACAGCGCGGCATGCTGGCTCCGAGTTACTTCTCGCAGTAAACGCACCACAACTGCGCGCGCATTCGACCATGCCCGGATTCCAGGAAGCCGTCATGCCCACACGAGAACACGAGATCCCTCTGCGGCTGGTGCAGAACCAGCCCGCCTTGGCCCCGGCTCTGCTGGAAACCCTCGGTTTCAAGGTCCCCCACCACACGGAGGCGCTCAACACCAGTTCGGTACTGACCAACTGCGATCCGAAGGAGTTCAACAGCGACGGTGCCGTGCTCTTGCGCAACGGCTCCGACAACGTCATGGCGGTGGTGGTCGAGCGGCAGAACGGTCGCGATTACGACAAACGGCGTAGCTGGCCAGCCTACCTCGTCACCCTCCATGTCCGCCTGAAGTGTCCGGCGATGCTGCTGGTCCTGTGCCCGACCGATGCCATGGCGCGCTGGTGCGCCGAGCCGCTCCGGACCGGACACCCGGGGTTCGACTTGGTGCCGCTGGCAATCGGGCCGAGCAAGGTACCGAAGATCGCTGACGAGCAAAAGGCTCAGGATCTCCCGGAACTGGCCCTGCTGTCCGCCCGGGCACACGGCGACCGCGACCCCGAAGCGCTGAAAGTGGTCGTGGAGGCACTGAATTCCACAGAGGCGGAGAACCGCACGTTCTATTATGACTACGTGCTCGCTGGCCTGAACGAGGCCGCCCGAAAGGAGTTGGAGGGCTTGATGAGCTTGGCAACCTACGAGTGGCAGAGCGACTTCGCCCGAAAGTATGTCGGTATCGGCCGCGAGGAAGGCCGTGAGGAGGGCCGCGAGGAGGGCCGGGCACTTGAGGCCGCCAAGAACGTCATCTCGTTCCTGGAGGCACGCGGCCTGACCGTCACCCCAGTGGTCCGTGAACGGATCGAGTCCTGCACCGACCTGGAGATCCTTGAGCAGTGGGTCCCCGCAGCGGCGAAGGTCGAACGGCCCGAAGAGCTCTTCGACTGAGGACCGGACACCGTCCGGGGACGGGGCGGGGTGCCGCCCCACCCCGCGTCACCAGTATTCCGCGCGGGCAGTCTCTGCTGCGTTCGGGCGACTTCGGTCGGCCTGGAGGGCTCAGAGCCAGCCCATCTCCTGGGCGGTTCGCACGGCGCCGATGCGGTTCTCCGTGCCCGTCTTCCCCATGGCCGCAGACACGTGGTTGCGGACGGTGCCCTCGGCGATGCCCAGCTTCCCTGCCACCTCGGTCACGCTGTCGGCCGAGGCCAGGGCGCGGAGGATCTCGGCCTCACGAGCGGTCAGGGGACTGACCCCGGCGGTCATCGCGGCGGTGGCCAGTTCGGGGTCGATCCTCCGCTCCCCGGCGTGTACGGCGCGGACCGCCTCGGCCAGTTCGCCCACCGGGGCGTCCTTGTGCAGGAAGCCGCGGACCCCGGCGGCCACGGCGCGGCGCAGGTAACCGGGTCGCCCGAAGCTGGTCAGCACTACCAGGGCGCACTCGGGTGCGGACCCCGCGAGCAGGTCGGCGGCGTCCAGACCGGTGGCGCCGGGCATGTCGATGTCCAGCACGGCGACGTCGGGCCGCAGCTCGGCGACGAGCCCGGCGACCTCGTTGCCGCGGCCCGTCTCCCCCACAACCTCCAGGTCCGGTTCGAGGTTCAGGAGCGCGGCGATCGCCCCGCGCACCAGGTGCGCGTCGTCGGCCAGCACGATGCGGATCACGGCCCCTCCTCGTCGCTCCCGTGGCCGTCCTGGAGCGTTGCGACGCGCGTCGGCAGCACGGCACGCAGCTCGAAGCGGCCCTCCCCCGCGTGTCCCGCGACCAGGGTCCCCCCGGTAGCGGTCACACGCTGGGTCAGACCGAGGATCCCGCTGCCCCCGTTCGTTTGCCCCGGATCCGAGCCCACCCCGTCGTTGCGGATCCGGAGGGTCAACGCGGCTCCGTCCTGTTCGAGAAGAATCTCGCAGCGGCGGGCGGCACTGTGCCGGACGATGTTGGTCGCCCCTTCGCGGACCACCCAGGCAGCGGCGCTCCGCAGGTGGTCGGGTACTTCCTCCACCCGACCGGTGACGGTGAGGCGCACACCCGTGGCGGCCAGGACCTCGCGGGCCCCTTCCAGCTCGTCGGTGAGGTCGGCGTCGCGGTAGCCGCTGACCGTCGAACGCACCTCGCGCAGGGCACTGCGTGCCTCATCCTGGACGGCGCGCATCTCCGCTGCGGCGCGGGCAGTGTCCACCTCTGTGAGGCGGGCGGCCAGCTCGCTGCGCACGGCGATACCGGAGAGGCTGTGGCCGAGCAGGTCGTGGATGTCCCGGGCGATGCGCACCCGTTCCTCACTGGCCGTCAGCCGGGAACGGGCCTGCTGCCCGGAGACGACCTCGCGGCTCAGGTCCCACAACCGCAGAGTCATCCAGTTGCCGACCAGGAGCGCCCAGCCCAGGGCCAGGAGCAGGAGTGTCCACAGCGGGGAATGGGAGGCCCCGACGGTCAGCAGGTCGTACACCCAGGGCAGGGCCAGCAGTACCACCCCTGAGAGGGCGCTCCACCAGCGCGGGACGACCAGCGCCACCATCCCCCACCACATGGCGGGCACGACGACCGCCGCCCCCTCGGGCAGCAGAATCCAGACCGCGGTGACCAGGACCGCGAACGAGGGCAGGAACAGGGCCGGAGAGCGTTCCCTCCGGGCCGGTGCACCCGGTCCCGGGCCCCGTTCGGAGCCCTGTCCCGAAGCGCTCTGGCCCGGTGGGATGGCGTGGTCGTTCGGGGCCAGGACGCGGCGCAGCACCATCCACAGGGCGAGCGCCGCGGCCACCGTGGCCAACACGCCCGCGAGGATCAGTTCGACCGGCCCGGAGTGATCGCCCAAGTACCACTGGAGCGCCACGAGGCCGGGGACCGGCAGGGCCATCCCGAGCAGGATGCACACGACCACCCAGCGCTCTCGGCGCAGGCGCTGGTCCGCGATGTGCCACCCCTCGGTCACTTGCCCTCCCTCGGATCCCAGCGGAGGAAGCGGGTCAGGTAGGCGGACAGAACGATCCAGACCACGATGACCGCGAATCCGGGGAGGGCGGCGACCCACAGGTCCGTTCCGGTGAGGGCTTGGGTCCCGTCGGCACCGCCGAGGAAGTCGCGGCCGAAGTAGGCGCTGGTGACGATCTCGACCCCCGGGGCTGCCGGCAGGAGACGGGAGATCTCCGCGACCCGGTCGGGCATGGCGGCCAACGGCAGCATGAGGCCGCTCAGTCCGTAGAACAGCATGAGGGGCACGACGCAGAGCATCTGTGCGCTCTCCGCGTTGCGGCACAACCTGGTGAAGGCGATCGCGAACAGGGAGACGGAAACGGTCACCAGCAGGATCGACAGGAAGATCAGCACTGGGTCGGCGGGTGTGACGTCGAAGTGGTGGAACAGGACCGCGCCGACGGCCACGGAGATCACCAGTGTCACCACGAGCACGGAGACGATGATCGCGCCGAACATCACTGCCGGAGGTGTGCCCGAGACCAGCAGGCGCTTGAGCACCAGTTGTTCACGGCGGGCCGTGACGAGGTTGCTCACGTGCATGATCGACAGGAACAGCGGGGTCATCATGAGGGCGCCCGCGGTGTAGTGGGCGCCCATGTCCACTCCCGGCACGATGTCCGTGCCCTCCTGGACGAGTCCGAGCAGGGCCAGGCCCAGCGGGAACAGGGCGAAGTAGAGCGCCGTGCGGTATCGCCAGAACAGGGTCATCTCGGCGCGGGAGTACTCGTAGGTCTGGCGGATCAGCCCCACCGGCCGGTGGTCGCGGACGTCGGGGACCCGGGTGGTGGCGGTGTCGGTACTCATCGGGTGACGCCTCCGGTGGTGGGGATCTCGTGTCCGTCGGCGACGCTGAGGAACACGTCCTCCAGCGAGGCCCGGTGCAGGGCCAGTTCCTCCAGGCCGACTCGTTCCCGGCCGGCCCACTCCGTCAGGGCGGCCATCGCCGCGTGGGCGCGGTGGGCCGGGTCCCCTTCAGTAACCGTGTAGGTGACGGAACAGCGTCCGCCGGTGTCGACCACGCCGAGTTCGCTACCCGGCAGCGCGGGCAGGGTGTCGGCTGCGGTGTCGGAGGGGATTCGGAAGGTGATGCGGTCGCCCCAGCCCGACAGCACCTCGCCCAGGCGGCCCTCCACCTCGATCCGGCCCCGGTGCATCAGGGCCAACCGGTCCGCGAGGCGCTCGGCCTCTTCGAGGTAGTGGGTGGTGAGCAGGACCGCGGTACCCTCCGCGACCAGGTCGGTGATGAGGTTCCAGGTGGAGCGTCGGGCCTCGGGGTCCATGCCGGTCGTGGGCTCGTCCAACAGCAGGACCTCGGGCCGGGTAACGATGGCCAGGGCCAGGTCCAGGCGGCGTTTCTGACCGCCGGAGAGCTGGCGGACCCGCAGCTCCGCCCGATCCTCGAGGTCGACCCGGCCCAGCACCTCCTCCAGGCCGCGCGGCCCCGCGTGGGTGCGGCGGGTGAGTTCGACGGTCTCGGCGACGGTGAGGTCGCTGAACGTCCCGCTCTCCTGGAGGACCGCGTTGACCCGGCCGCGCAGGGCTTTCCGGCCCTTCCTCGGGTCCAGGCCGAAGACCCGGACCGATCCGCCGGAGGGGCGCTGGAAGCCCTCGAGCGCTTCGATCGTGGTGGTCTTCCCGGCACCGTTGGTGCCCAGGAGCGCGCAGAGCTCGCCGGGTGCGATGTCGAGGGAGACCCCCCGTACCGCTCGGAAGTCGCCGTAGGCGCACTCCAGGTCGCGGACCCGGACCACGGAGCCGTCGCGCGGGGTCCCGGCGTCTTCGGTGTCGCCGGTCGGGCGTTGACCTGTCGTCGTGAACATGCTTCCAGCTTCGGGGAACGGCGCCGCCGGGTACATGCGCACGAGTCACCGCTTCGGCCTGTGTTCCGCAGGGGGCGGCCCATGACATTCATCATGGGCCCGGCCGGGCGGGAGGAGGAGACCCGCCAGGCGGGAGGGGTCGGCGGACCGTGTCCGCCGACCCCTCAGGTTCGGCCGTGTCTAGGCGCCGCGCCTACCTGTCGGGGCGGTAACTGGGTTGGGTCTGCGGGTTGAACTCGTCGAAGTCGACACGCTCAGCGGGGCGCAGACGGGGATCGGTGAGCTCCAGGACGTCCAGGCCGCGGACCATGTCCGAGGAGTAGACGTGGCCGTTGTAGTAGTAGGCCGACCAGGAGCTACCGTTCTCGATGTCCGGGTCGATCCGGTCGTCGGGGTCGAAGTAGCCGATCTCGTGCGGGTTGGTCGGGTCGTTGAAGTCGAGGATCGACACGCCGCCCTGGTACCAGGCCTGCACGAAGTAGTTCTTGCCGGGAACGGGGATCAGGGACCCGTTGTGCGCGACGCAGACCTGCTCGTCTCCCTGGTGCCGCTCGAGCTTGTAGTAGCTCGCGAACTCCAGGCTGTGCCCGTCGTCGGTCTCGCCCAGGGTGTAGATCGCGTTGGCGCCGTGCTTGGGCCCGATCTCCTCGGTGCACGTGGCGGCACCGCCGCCGCCGAGCTCGTCGGTGAACAGCACCGTCTCGGCGTCGTTGGTGAAGGTCGCCGAGTGCCAGAACGCGAAGTTCTCGTCCTGGATGACCTCCGTGACGACCGGCTCGACCGGGTCCGAGATGTCCATGATGATGCCGTCACCCATGCAGGCGCCCGCGGCGAGGTCCTTCTCCGGGTAGGCGGTGATGTCGTGGCAGCCCTCAGTGGGACGCAGCAGGTTGTCCTGGTCGTGGTTGCCGCCGTCCGGGAAGAGCACCGGTTCGTTGACGACCTTCGCCTCGGCGGGATCGTCCAGCGGCACGTCGATGATCGAGATCTTGTCGTGCGGCGGCTGGCAGTTCGGGAAGTCTTCGGAGGGCGCGTAGGACGAGACGTAGATCAGCTCACTCTCGCCGTCCTTGCTGGGCACGAGGGTGAGGGTGTGCGAACCGCAGTCGGTGCGCACCGCCGAGACGTACTCGGGGTTGGCCTTGTCCGAGATATCGAAGACGCGGACGCCCTCGAAGCCGTCCGGGTCCGTCACCGGCACCTCGGGGGCACCGCACTCGTCGGTGGCGCGCGGGGAGTCCACCGCGACGTACAGCAGGTCACCGCTGACCGAGACGTCACCCTGGGCGCCCGGGCACAGCACCTCGGAGACGATCTGCGGGTCGGCCGGGTCCGAGGCGTCGTAGATGACGAACCCGTCGTAGTTGCCGCCGATGACGTAGTCGCCGCTGAACGCCAGGTCCGAGTTGGTCCCGCTCACCGCGTCCGGTTTGGGGACGTTGGCGATGTGCTCGACGTTGTCGCTGGTGATGCTGTCGGAGGGTGGCGTGTCGGCGTGTGCCGTGGCCGGGCCAAGGAGCCCGGCGAACAGTGTGGCGGCCGCGGTCAGCGCGATGGTGGTCGCGCCGCGCAGGCCGCCACTGGCCCGTTCCGGGGGAGCTGCGGGCATGGTTTCTCCTGAATGGTTCACACGGTGGGGGCGGGGGTTGGGGGTCAGGACAGGGATGGGAGGTCTGGAGGTCGGACGATCGGGGCTGGGCCGGAGGGCCCGGGTCGAGGGATCGGGGCGGGGCGTGGAACGCGTCGGGGCCGCGGCCGGAGGACCGCGGCCCCTGTCACTCCCGTTTGCCCTGACTCCCCAGGAGGAGCCACCGGGAGGGATACGTGGCGCGCGTCAGCGTCCCGGCCGGTAACTCGGCTGGGATTGCGGGTTGAACTCGTCGTAGGTCACGTGCTCCGCCGACCGCAGACGCGGGTCGTCGAGCCGGATCACGTCCAGGCCGCGGGTGATGTCGGACGAGTAGACGTAGCCGTTGTAGTAGTACGCCGACCAGGATCCGCCGAGGACCAGCTCGTCCTCGTCGATCGGTCCGCGGTCGAAGTAGCCGATCTCGTGCGGGTCCTGCGGGTCGTTGAAGTCGATCACCGAGACACCGCCCTGGTACCAGGCCTGCACGAAGAAGTCCTGGCCGGGGACGGGGATCAGGGACCCGTTGTGCGCGACGCAGTTCTCGGTTTCGGCCTGGTCGCGCGGGATCTTGTAGTAGCTCTCGAAGTCGAGCTCGGGGTCCTCGTCCGTGCCGCCGATGGTGTAGATCGCGTTGGCGCCCTGCTCGTACTCGTACTCTTCGGTGCAGATGGCGCCGCCACCGCCGCCGAGTTCGTCGGTGAAGATCACCGTGTCGGCGTTGTTGGTGAAGGTCGCCGAGTGCCAGAAGGCGAAGTTCTCGTCCTGGACCACGTCGGTGACGACCGGTTCCGCGGGGTCGGAGATGTCCATCAGGATCCCGTCACCCATGCAGGCGCCCGCGGCGACGTCGATCTCCGGGTAGGCGGTGATGTCGTGACAGCCGCTGGTGTTGTCGTTCCCGCCGTCGGGGAAGAGGACAGGTTCACTGACCAGTGCCGCCTCTGAGGGGTTGTCAAGGGGGATCTCGACGATGGAGATCTTGTCGTGCGGCGGCTGGCAGTTCGGGAAGTCCTCCGAGGGCGAGTACGAGGACACGTACACGTAGTCGTGCTTGCCGTCCTTGCCCGGCACGAGGGTGTTGGTGTGCGAACCGCAGTCGGTGTCCACCGCGGCGACGTACTCGGGCTTGGACATGTCCGAGATGTCGAAGACGCGGATGCCCTCGAACCCGTCAGGGTCGGTGGTGGGCGTCTCCGGGGCGCCGCACTCCTCACCGGCGCGCGGGTAGTCCACGGAGAAGTACAGCAGGTCCCCGCTGACCGACACATCGCCCTGGCCGCCGGGACACAGGACCTCGGAGACGATTTCGGGGGATTCCGGCTCGGAGATGTCGTAGATGACGAAGCCGTTGTAGTTGCCGCCGATGGCGTAGTCACCGATGAAGGCCAGGTCCGAGTTGAAGTCGTCCATGGCCTCGGTCTTCGGGACGTTGGCCACATGCGTGACGTTGTCGCTGGTCTCCGCATCGCTCTCGAACTGGGGCCCGTCCGCCGATGCGGTGGCGGGGCCGAGAAGGCTCATGGTCAAGGCGGTGACGCCGGTGAGAGCGAGGCCGACGATTCCGCGACGGTACATGGGGCGTCGGGAGCTAGGAGGGACGGGGGATGACGCCATGTGTACTCCTGATTCCTATTGGAGCGAACCAGAAAGAACGTACACAGTTCAACATCAATATGTATAGAGGGGAACAAAAGAAACATGGTTGTTCACACGGTGTCCAGTTGACCCGATCCCGCTACGCACGGTGCCTAGACTCAGCCCGGGGTGACCCGGTGCGGCGACGGAGCGCCGCCGCACCAACCGAGGTTTAACCGCTCGGGAGCGCCGGTTGTGACTGCGGGTTGAACTCGTCCATGACCAGTTCGTCCGCCCCGTCGAACCGGGTGTCGGTGAGCTCGAGGACGTCCAGGCCCTGCTCGATGTCCGACGAGTAGACGTGCCCGTTGTAGTAGTACGCCGACCACGAACCGGCCGTGCGCAGTTCGTCGGGATCGACGGGACCGCGGTCGAAGTAGCCCACCTCGACGGGCTCGTCCGGGTCGGTGAGGTCGATGACCGAGACACCGCCCTGGTACCAGGCCTGCACAAAGAAGTCGGCACCCGGTACCGGAATCAGCGAACCATTGTGCGCCACACAGTTCTCAGTTTCGGACTGGTGACGTGGCAATTTATAGTAGCTCCGGAACTCGAGTTCAGAATCGCCCCCGGAGCGGTCCAGCGAGTACACGGCATTGGCCCCCCGTTCGGGACCGACTTCCTCGTTACAGGTGGGCGCGCTTCCGCCGCCGAGTTCGTCGGTGAAGACCACGTTGGCCGCGTCGTTGGTGAACGTGGCCGAGTGCCAGAACGCGAAGTTGGGGTCTTGGACGCGTTCCTCCACCTCGGGGGCGAGCGGGTCAGAGATGTCCATCAGGATCCCGTCACCCAGGCAGGCGCCGGCGGCGATGCCCTGCTCCGGGTAGGCGGTGATGTCGTGGCAGCCCGTGGTGGTGCTGTGACCGTCGTCCGGGAAAAGCACCGGCTCGTTGACGACCGCGGCCGCCTCGGGGTCGTCGTGCGGTACCTCGATGATCGAGATCTTGTCGTGCGGCGGCTGGCAGTTCGGGAAGTTCTCCGCGGGCGAGTACGAGGACACGTACACCACGTCGCTCTCCCCGTCCGCCCCCGGCACGAGGGTGTTGGTGTGCGAACCGCAGTCGGTGTCCACCGCGGCGACGTACTCGGGATCGGACTTGTCGGAGATGTCGAAGATCCGGATGCCCTCGAACCCGTCCGGATCGGTGGTGGGCACGCTCGGCGCACCGCACTCCTCACCGGCGCGCGGGTAGTCCACGGAGAAGTACAGCAGGTCCCCGCTGACCGACACATCGCCCTGGCCGCCGGGACACAGAACTGTGGCCACCACGACGGGGGCGGCCGGGTCGGAGATGTCGTGGACCACGAAGCCGTCGTAGTTGCCGCCGATGGCGTAGTCACCGGTGAAGGCCAGGTCCGAGTTGAACGACGAGGACAGCGCACTGGGCTTGGGGACGTTGGCCAGGTGCTCCACTCCCCCGCCCGTACTCACCCCGTCGTCGGCCGCGGCCCCCGGAGCCCCAAGGAGTCCCACGACCAGCGAGGCGACCGCCAGAGCCCCTCGGCAGCCGTGTCTTCGTCCCGTTCCCGAAACCATGCCCCACCCCCGAAAACCACATAAAGGAACCAGTTGACTACTTTGGGTTCTATCGGCTGAACACGCCGCAGACCAGACGAAACGCCGTGCTCGCCCATAGGGCATGCTCAGGGGCGCGGACCAGACAGAGCGGGCCCGACACGCACCCAGCACTGGACAAAACACCCGTGCAGTGAGTAGAAAACCGGCAGGATGTCGTGTTCCAAGCGGCAGCCGGCGGGCATCCGGCCCGCTGTCCCCCACCTTTGGAGGAGTCCTCGTGCGTCGCCTGGCACTCGCAGCCGGAACCGCCCTCGTGTTGTTCGCAGCCTCGGCCTGCAGCGGCGATGAGGACGGGCAGGAATCGGCCAACGTCATCGCCCCCGGGGCCCCCGGAGAGTCCGCCTCCCCCGCTACCTCCGAGCAGATCGCCGCCCTCGCCGACGAGCAGGGACACAACGAGGCCGACGTCACCTACCTCGTGAAGATGATCGAACACCACACCCAGGCCCTGGAGATGACCGATCTCGTCGAGGACCGCTTCGAGCGAGACGGGATCGAGCGCATCGCCGACCGGATCGCCGCCGCGCAGGATCCCGAGATCTCCGCGATGGAGAGCTGGCTGGAGGTGAACATCTTCGCCCCGGCCAGGGAGAACCCCGCCCACCAGAACTTCTGCGGCCTCGAAGGCGACGGCAGCCATCACGCCGAGGACGAGGACATCCCCGAGTGCCTCCTCGAAGTCGACCACGACGATATGGAGGGCATGGTCGCCGAAGAGGACCTGGAGCGCCTGACCGACGCCGAAGGCGACGACTTCGACCAGCTCTTCGTGGAACTGATGACCGAGCACCACGAGGGCGCGGTCACCATGGCGGAGGAGGCCATGGCCGAGGCCAAGGACCAAGAGGTCCTGCGCATGGCCAACGACCTCATCGCCGAGCAGAACACCGAGATCACCCGCATGGCGAACGTCCTCGAGGGCGACTAGGACCCCTCAGGCTCCAGCGGCCCTTGGCCCAGGGCCGCTGGAGCAGCGCCCAGGGGCCCGCTACACGCACGTCGGGGCGCCACCCGTGAAAGGGGGCGCCCCGAACTGCGTCGTCGCTTCCTGCGCCCGCTGAGCGGGCCGCGGGGTCAGGCCGACTTCTCCTGGCGGTCGTCCGCCTCCAACTGGGCACGCGGCACGATGGTCGGGTTCACGTGCTCCTCGACCGACTCCCGGGTAATGATCACCTGGGCCACGTCCTCGCGGCTGGGAACCTCGTACATCACCGAGAGCAGGACCTCCTCGATGATGGCCCGCAGACCGCGGGCGCCGGTCCCGCGGATGATGCCCTGCTCAGCGATGGCCTCCAGCGCGTCCTGGCTGAACTCCAGGTCCACGTGGTCCAGTTCGAACAGCCGCTGGTACTGCTTGACCAGGGCGTTGCGCGGTTCGGTGAGGATCTGGATCAGCGCGGCCTTGTCGAGGTTGTGCACGCTGGTGATCACCGGCAGACGGCCGATGAACTCCGGGATCATCCCGAACTTGAGCAGGTCCTCCGGCATGACCTCGCCGAACAGCGCGGTCTCGCCCTCTTCGCTCTTGGGCCGCAGCACGGCGTTGAATCCCATGCCCTGCTGCCCGGCCCGGGACTCGATGATCTGCTCCAGCCCGGCGAAGGCGCCACCGCAGATGAACAGCACGTTCGTGGTGTCGATCTGGATGAACTCCTGGTGCGGGTGCTTGCGGCCGCCCTGCGGGGGAACGCTCGCCGTGGTGCCCTCCAGTATCTTCAGCAGCGCCTGCTGGACACCTTCACCGGACACGTCCCGCGTGATCGACGGGTTCTCGCTCTTGCGCGCGACCTTGTCGACCTCGTCGATGTAGATGATGCCGGTCTCGGCCTTCTTGACGTCGTAGTCAGCGGCCTGGATCAGCTTCAGGAGGATGTTCTCGACGTCCTCGCCCACGTAACCCGCCTCGGTGAGCGCCGTGGCGTCCGCGATGGCGAACGGGACGTTCAGGATCTTGGCGAGCGTCTGCGCCAGCAGGGTCTTACCCGACCCGGTCGGGCCCAGCAGCAGAATGTTCGACTTGGCGATCTCCACGTCCTCGTCACTGGGACGGTCGCCTTCCGAACGGACCCGCTTGTAGTGGTTGTACACGGCCACGGAGAGGGACTTCTTGGCCTGTTCCTGGCCGATCACGTAGGAGTCGAGGAACTCGTAGATCTCCCGGGGCTTGGGGAGGGAGTCCCACGTGAGCTCGGTGGCGTCAGCGAGTTCCTCTTCGATGATCTCGTTGCACAGATCGATGCACTCATCGCAGATATACACGCCGGGGCCCGCGATGAGCTTCTTCACCTGCTTTTGGCTCTTACCGCAGAATGAGCACTTCAGCAGGTCCCCGCCGTCGCCGATGCGTGCCACCCAGCCACTCCTCAAAACTAAGGCCGCCCCGCTCCCGGCGTGCTCGGCACCGGACGGAGCGGGAGGTTTCTCCCGCTTCCCGTCCACGACCGGCCAGCCACGAACGGGGCGATCTGTGTGTCGCTCTCCGCCAGACTAAGCGAAAAACCGGACCGGCTTCACCACCGGGCTGTCCCAGGCGGGTCAGAAACCGGTCCGGTAGGTACTTCTGGCGGCCGAATCCCCCTGCCCGGAAACGCCTTCGCGTCCGCGAAAACGCCCGGCCAGAGGTGGTCGGCCTATGGGAACCCTACTTCAGGGAAGCCTTGCGGTAGGGAAGCACGAAGTCGATGAGGCCGTATTCGACGGCCTCCTCCGCCGTGAGGATCTTGTCCCGCTCGATGTCCCGCGACACCTGCTCGGCCGAGCGGCCCGTGTGCTTGGCCAGAGTGCTCTCCAGCTGCTGACGGATCCGGGTGATCTCGTTGGCCTGGATCTCGATGTCACTGGCCTGACCGTGCATTCCCTCGGTCGCGGGCTGGTGGATCATCATCCGGGCGTTGGGCAGGGCACCACGCTTGCCCGTGGTGCCGCCCGCCAACAGGATCGCGGCGGCCGAGGCGGCCTGTCCGATGCACACCGTCTGGATGTCGGGGCGCACGAACTGCATGGTGTCGTAGATCGCCATGAGCGAGGTGAAGGACCCGCCCGGCGAGTTGATGTACATCTGGATGTCCCGCTCGGAGTCGAGCTGCTCAAGCGTGATGAGCTGGGCCATCAGGTCATTGGCCGAAACGTCGTCGATCTGGACGCCGACGAAGATGATCCGCTCCTCGAAGAGCTTGTTGTACGGATTCATCTCCTTGACGCCGTACGACGTACGCTCCACGTAGGACGGCAGGACGTAGCGGCTCTGAGGAGCCATCGAGGCCGCGCCGCCGATAGGACTGGGGTTGAACTCGGTCATTTCACGCCTTCCACGCACTGCGCCGATTCATGGACTGGGCCAGGCAAGCTCTGGAGCTATGTTCAGCTACTGGTGACGTCGAGGGTGCCCTCGAGCACCTCGTCGATGAAGCCGTACTCCAGCGACTCCTGAGCCGTGAACCAGCGGTCCCGGTCGGCGTCCTTCTCGATCTGCTCGACCGCCTGCCCGGTGTGCTCGGAGATCTTCTCGATGAACATCTTCTTCACGTAGAGCAGTTGGTCGGCCAGGATCCGGATGTCGGAGGCGGTACCCCCGATGCCACCGGAGGGCTGGTGCATCATGACGCGGGTGTGCGGCAGCGCGTAACGCTTACCGGGCGCACCGGCGCACAGGAGCATCTGGCCCATGGACGCGGCCATACCGATACCCACGGTGCGCACGTCGTTGGGGATGTACTGCATGACGTCGTAGATCGCCATACCCGCCGTCACGGAACCACCGGGCGAGTTGATGTACATGGTGATGTCTCGCTGGCGGTCCTCAGCGGACAGAAGCAGGAGTTCTCCAACCAGTCGGTTGGCGATGTCATCGTCGACCTGCTGGCCGAGGAAAACGATTCGCTGGCGCAACAGGCGCTGAGGCGTCTGCTCAATAAAAGGGGAAATCTGCGGCTCGGACGCGTATGCGTCGGAACGCGGGGACTCATCAAAGGTCGGCGGCACTCTCGTCACCTGCTCCGGAATCGAAACGGTTGCGACTACAGCGACACTAACGCCGACAGGCGACGGGCTCGTCCGGATCCCGTCCCTGTTCGCTTTGAGCGCAGGGTACGGCAAGCCCGGACCCCCGTTTCTCCCACCAGCGAACACACAACGGGCCCCGACCGTCCCTGGGCGGGACGGTCGGGGCCCGTTCGAACGCTCTCGAAGAGTTACTTGGAGTCGGCCTTGTCGGCGTCCTCGTCATCCTTCTTCGCCTCGTCGGCACCGTCGCTCTCGGCGGACTCGACGTCGGTGGACTCAACCGCGGCGGCGGCGGCCTTGGCGGCGTCCTCCACGGCGTTCTCGTCCGAGTCCTCGACGATCTCCTGCTCGACGACGTTGCCGTCCTCATCGGTCACCTTGGCACCGGCCAGGACCAGGTCCATAGCCTTGCCGCGGACGACCTCGGTGAAGGCGACACGGATCTGGTTCGACTCGACCAGGTGCTGGGCCAGCTGGTCCGGGCTCACACCCATGCGCTGGGCCTGCTCGAACACGTACTGGCTGAGCTCGCCCTGGTCGGCGCTCAGGTCCTCCTGGAGGGCCAGCTGGTCGAGGATGAACCCGGCCTTCACGGCGGAGTTGGCGCCGGTCTTCAGCTCCTCCTCGAACTCCTCCTCGGTCTTCTCCTGCGACTCGAGGTAGGCCTCCTTGGTGAGGCCGCTCTGGCCGAGCTGCTGCTCGAGGCTCTGGCGACGACGGGTGATCTCCTCGTCGACGACCGCGTCGGGCAGCGGGATGTCGACGGACTCGATCAGGCTCTCCAGAGCCTTGTCACGAGCAGAGGAGAGCTGCTGCATGCGACGGACGTCGGCCATGCGCTTGCGCACGTCGTCACGCAGCTCGTCGATGGTGTCGAACTCCGAGGCGAGCTGGGCGAACTCGTCGTCCAGCTCGGGCAGCTCCTTGGCCTTCACCGAGTGCACGTTGACCGTGACGTCGGCTTCCTTGCCCTCGTGGTCGCCGCCGACGAGGGTGGTCTTGAAGGTGGCCTCGCCACCCGACTCCATGCCGCGCAGGGTCTCGTCGAGACCCTCCAGCATGCCGTTGGTGCCCACCTCGTAGGAGTAGCCGCTGACCGCGACGTCCTCGAGCTTCTCGCCGTCGATCGCGGCGGAGAGGTCGATGGACAGGTGGTCACCGTCCTCCACGGGGCGGTCTGCGCCAACAAGGGTGGAAAAGCGCTCGCGCAGGGTGCCGATCTGCTCGTCGACCTGCTCGTCGGTGACGGCCGCGTTGTCGACGGTCACCTCGATGCCCTTGTAGTCCTTCACCTCGAACTTCGGTCGAATGTCGACCTCGGCGGTGAAAACGAGCTCGTCGTTGTCCTCCAGCTTGGAGACCTCGACATCGGGCTGGCCGAGCGCGAAGATCTCCTCCTTCTGGATCGCTTCGTTGTAGAGCTCAGGGACGGCGTGGTTGACAGCTTCGCTGATCACCGCGCCGCGACCGACGTAGCGGTCGATCAACCGCGCCGGCGCCTTGCCCGGGCGGAAGCCCTTGATCCGAACCTGCTTCGCGAGCGACTTGTAGGTCACGTCGAAAGCGTGCTCGAGCTCCTCGAAGGGCACCTCGATGGTCAGCTTGACCCGGGTCGGGCTGAGCTCCTCGACATCGGTCTTCACGGGGCGGTACTCCTAGGTTTGCCGGCTGGTGTCCGCGTCGGCCCGCAGGCGCACCACACAATCGGCGAATGCACGCGCGCACCCCGGCCAGTGATGACCATGTTCCATGGGGTGCCCTGCGACGGGCTGGGACTTACAGTTTCCTGCTGATCGCACCAAGTCTAGGGCAGATACGCAGGGGGCCATGGCGCACGGCGCTCAGCCGTACAACCACGGAACCTTTCGTCGGGGTGGCGGGATTCGAACCCGCGGCCTCATGCTCCCAAAGCATGCGCGCTAACCAAGCTGCGCTACACCCCGTGACCCGGCGCGGACACACGTTCCCGAAATCGGGTGTGCGACCAACGCCCCAGAGACTGTACTCTTGTCTCCGTCGGCTCCACGAGTCTAGAGGAAACTCGAAGTCTCCGGCGCCACGCGGGCGTAGTTCAATGGTAGAACCCCAGCCTTCCAAGCTGGTTATGCGAGTTCGATTCTCGTCGCCCGCTCTGCTCGGGGCGAGCTGTGTGCCTGACGGCACCACCTCGCTCCGCCACCACACCCGGGGGACCACCCCCGAAACCCCCGAACCACTCCGGGCGAGCTGTGTGCCTGACGGCACCACCTCGCTCCGCCACCACACCCGGGGGACCACCCCCGAAACCCCTGAACCGCTCGTTCCACGGTTCCCGGTTCAGCGCTGGCCGAGGCTAGATCCGCTCGGCGACCAGAGTCCTGAAATGGAACTGGCTCATCATCCCGTGGGCGCGAACCTCGAAGTGGTTCTCGGACACCCTGTGGACCTCGCGGCTGCGCTCATGCCAGAAGTCGCCCGGAGTGTGGTCCCTCGCCAGTCGCAGAGCCTCCTCACGAGCGCTCTCCCGGTCCGGAAACCCCCTGGCGGCCCTCTGCCCGGTAGGTTCGCACCATGCCTCCACCGCGGATCTCCTCGACGATGACCACGCATGACATCTCTGGCATCTCTCCCGAACACGGACTGCGCCTACGGACTTCCAGGTGATGTGATTCACCTCAGACGGCGGTGGTTCCAGGTCGGTTCGTGCAGCTTCGTCCGGCCACGGCCGCGACGGGACGCCGGTTCAGTGAAAGGGATCACGCCCCGGCGAACAACATTCGGTTCCACGGGCCCGAGAGACGGAATACCCATCCCAAGCGGGTACGTTGACCCTTCGGGCGGACCCGTCGGCGCGATCGAGTGCGGGTGCCCCTCGGGTTCGGCGAAACGGGGGCCAGATGACGGACTCAGGCGAGACACACGAGATGACCAGACCGCTCAGCGCGCTCTGGTTCCAGCGACCGGAGGCTCTGGAGCGGCCGGTCGTGGTGACGGGTGTCTTCGACGTTCTCCACGTCGGTCACGTCCGCTTTCTGCGTTCCATCGCAGAACGCGGACTCCCCTTGGTCGTGGGTATCGAGTCCGACGAGCGCGTCCGCTCCTGGAAGGGCCCCGGACGACCGGTCAACCCCGCCGAGGAGAGGGCCGAGACCATCGCCGCCCTGGCCTGCGTGACCGGCTCCTTCATCATCGACGGCCCGCCGTCGGTCGCCGACTGGGCAGCCTACGCGGAACTCCTCAGGCCACTCGCGCCGGCGGCCCTGGCCTTCACCGCCGGGGACCGCTACACCCAGGCCAAGATCCGAGGCGCGGACGCCCTCGACGCCCAAGCCTGGGAACTGCCCTTCACCGCCGGCCGCTCCACGACCGCCGCGCTCGGCCGTCTCGCGCACTCCCTTTAGACGGGCTGGTGTGCGGGGCCCCGACAGGGCTGCGCGGGCCTCTACGGCTTACGCAGGAGTGCTGGGCCCGCTTCGGGAAGCGGCGGGAGCAGACCGGTGTTGACGCATGCGTGGCGAACCTGTGTAGAGAACGAGGCTGCGGATGATGTCAGGTAGGCCCTCCTACAGGGCCCTGGTCAACGACGGAAGCGCGCGGGGACAACAGCTCCCCCCTGGGATCACCAAACGCATCCTGTCGTACGCGAGGCCGCACTGGCGGGCGATCCTCCTCTTCCTGGCGGTGACCTCCGTGGGCGCGGCCATCGTCGTGGCCAACCCCCTGTTGCTCCGGGCCATCATCGATCAGGGCATCATCCCCGGGGACACGTCCATCGTGATCTGGTTGGCGATCGCCGCAGCGGGGCTGGCACTCCTCGAAGGCGTCATCACCCTGACCGGCAGGTGGCTGTCCTCCCGGATCGGTGAGGGCGTCATCTACCTGCTGCGCACCCAGGTGTTCACGCACGTGCAGCGGATGCCGATCTCCTTCTTCACCCGCACGCAGACGGGTTCGCTGATCAGTCGGCTGAACACCGACGTGGTCGGTGCCCAGCGCGCCATCACCTCGGTTCTGCAGTCGGTGGTGTCCAACCTCATCAGCGTGGTGGCGGTGCTCATCACGATGCTGGCCCTGTCCTGGCAGGTGACCCTGCTGGCGCTGGCGCTGCTGCCGCTGTTCATCGTCCCGGCCAAGCTGCTCGGCCGGAAACTCGCGAACATCTCGCGGGAGGCCATGGACACCAACGCCGGAATGAGCTCGCTCATGACCGAGCGGTTCAACGTGGGCGGGGCCATGCTGGTCAAGCTCTACGGGCGGCCGGACGAGGAGTCCGAGGGCTTCGCCCGCCGGGCCGCTCGAGTCCGTGACCTGGGGGTCCGCCAGGCGGTGTACGGCGGTCTGCTGTTCACGATGCTGGCCACGATCACCGCGCTCGCCATGGCGATGGTCTACGGCGTGGGCGGTGTGCTGGCCGTGGGCGGCGCCTTCGAGGTGGGCACACTGGTCGCCCTGACCACCCTGCTCGCCAGGCTGTACGGGCCGGTCACCACGCTGTCCAACGTGCACGTCGAGATCATGACCGCGCTGGTGTCCTTCGACCGGGTCTTCGAGGTGCTGGACCTGGAGCCGCAGATCAAGGAGAGCCCGGAGGCACGGCCCCTGCCGGAGGGGCCGCTGAGCGTACGGTTCGACGACGTGTCCTTCCGCTACCCGGCCGCTTCGGAGATGTCGGTTGCGTCCTTGGAACTGACACCGCAGTCGGAGGCGGTCGACGACACGCAGGTGCTCAGCGGGGTCTTCTTCACCGCGGAGCCCGGGCAGATGGTGGCGCTGGTGGGCCCGTCGGGTGCGGGCAAGACCACGCTCACCCACCTGGTGTCGCGGCTCTACGACCCGACCGAGGGTTCCGTGCGGATCGGCGGGCTGGATCTGCGCGACGCCACGGGCCGCTCCCTGCGCGACAGCGTGGGCGTGGTCACCCAGGACGCACAGCTATTCCACGACACAGTGGGTGCCAACCTGCGCTATGCCAGGCCGGAGGCGACCGAAGCGGAACTGGCGGAGGTGCTGCGGATGGCACGGCTGGGTCCGCTCTTGGAGCAGCTACCCGACGGCCTCGACACGATGGTCGGTGACCGGGGCTACCGGCTCTCGGGCGGGGAGAAGCAGCGGCTGGCCATCGCCCGACTACTGCTGAAGGCCCCGTCCGTCGTGATCCTGGACGAGGCCACCGCCCACCTGGACTCCGAGTCGGAGGCGGCGGTGCAGGAGGCCCTGGCCATCGCTTTGGAGGGCCGCACCTCGCTGGTGATCGCGCACCGGCTGGCCACCGTCAGGGAGGCCGACCAGATCCTGGTTCTGGAGGACGGCCGGATCCTGGAGCGCGGCACACACGACCAGCTGTTGGAGACGGGGGGCCTGTACACGGCGCTGTACCGGACCCAGTTCGCCCCCCAGTCGCGGTAAGAACGCAGCCGGGGGCCAGGGAGCTCTCTCAGGGGCCGGGGTCGTACCGGGCGGGGTCGTCGCGTAGCAGGCGGAGGTGGAGCTCCCGCAGCCTCGGGCCGGGGTCGGCGCCCAGTTTCTCGGCGAGGAGGCGCCGGTAGTTCTCGTGGACGAGGAGCGCCTCCTCCCGCCTTCCGTCAGCGGTGAGTGCGGCGATCAGGAGTTCGCGGAGCCGTTCGCGCAGCGGGTGGTCGGCCACGAGCTTTTCCAGCTCCACCACCCGTGTGCCGGCGTCGGCCTCCGGCAATCCGAGTTCGGCGGCGAACAGGTCCTCCCGCGCCCCCAGCCGGACCCTCTCCAGCCGGACGGCGGCCGCTCCGGCGAAGGGAAGGTGGGCGGTGTCGGTGAGCGGCGGGCCGCGCCACAGGTCCAAGGCCATCCGGAGCAGGTCCACCGCCTCCTCCCGCTGCCCGACCCGCAAGGCCCGGCGCCCGTGAGCTACGAGGTGTTCGAAGCGGACGGCGTCGACGGAGTCGGCCGGAAGGGCGAGCCGGTAGCCGGCCGGTTCGGAGCGGACCACTGTGGGTTCGGGGAGCACGCGCCGCAGCCGGGAGACCAGTGAGTACAGCGCCGAATCGGGTTTCGCGGGGCTCTCGTACGGCCAGAGCGCCTCGGTCAGCGCTGTCGGGGGGATGGTGTCCCCGACGCCCAGGGCCAGCCGGGTGAGCAGGACACGCAGCCGGACTCCGCCGACGTCGGTGTCCCGTCCGTCGGCGACCACCCGCAACGTGCCGAGCACACCGATGCGCATAGCGACATTCTCCCGGCCGTGCCGCCAGTCGACAAGCGCGTGAGAGGCCAGACCTTCTCAGAGCGGCAGCGCCCCAGTCTCGCGCCGACTCTTCTTCTCCTGCTTGGCCTTCTTCTCCTGCTTGGCCTTCTTCAGACCCTTGTCGCCCTCGCTCTTGGGCCGCTTGTCCTTGGGCTTCCTAGCTTCCTTCTCACGCTTGGCCCTCTTCTCCGCGGCCTTCTTCCGCTCCTTCTTCTCAGCCTTGGAACCCTTGTCCTTCTTGGGCTTCTTGGACTTCTTCGGCTTCTTGGCGTCCTTGGAGGTCACGTGGTCTTGCAGGACCGCGGGGAGCGGAGTGAGGCCGGGGCCGCCCTCGAAGATCCAGTCGTCCAGCGCGTCCAGGAGCTTGTCCTCGGTCATCTGGCCGAACCAGACGGGGCGGCCGCCCGCGGCGCGCCCCTCCGTGGAGGGCTGGACCACGACGACGTTGGACTGGAAACAGATCCCCAGGCACTTGCTGGTACGGACCGGAATGCGGCGGGCGGCATGGTCGTCGATGGCGCTGAGCCGGGCGAGCTGGGCCTTGTGATCGACGCCCGGCACCTTCTTCTTCGTGCCGCAGCAGCAGCCGCGGCAGACCGTGAGCTTGCAGGGCGCACCGTCGGTCGCGGTCACCGCACACCCCCGCCCATCAGATCGTTAGGCTCGCCTTACCTCACTACCAGGGTAATCTCCCGCCGAACTGGACTGACCGGCGGGTACAACCTCGGGCCCCATGATCTCAACCGGCCGCCAGGTCTCGGGGAGTCCTTCCCGTTCCGGGGCCTTGGCCCGCCAGCCGCTCCCCCACACCATGGGGATCCCAGCGGCGAACAGCGGGTGGCGCAGATCCATCAGCTGCACCCGCACCTGCGGTTCGGTGCAGGCCCCCGAACTCCCGCAGTGGGCGATCCGCTGGCCGAGCACCACCCTGTCTCCGCAGACCACGGTGACCGACCTCTGACGCAGGTGGCCGAGGAGTACGTGGGCACCCCCGATATCGATGATCACGTGGTTTCCCAGAAGGCCCGAGGGACCGCGTAGTTCGCGGAGGGTGTTCTCCAGGACGGTGCCGAGCAGCCAGAGCCAGGAGTTGCGGCTCCGGTGGTCCCGTTGGCGGTCGTACACGCGGACCACGGTCCCCTCGGCGGGCGCGTACACGGGGGCGCCGAACGCGGGGAAGTCCTCCGGCGGCCGGCTGAGCGGGCGCCAGGCGATGTCGGGGCGTGTGCCGTCCTCGGCCACGAGACCGAGCGCATGGGTCTGGCCGTAGGCATGGGTGCCTTGGCTCGGCACACTGTCCACCGGGCTGCTCAGCGCCATCCAACGGCCGCGCACCGGCGGAGCCAGGACGCGCGGGGCACAGCGGACCGTTCCGAGGCGCAGGTTCACCGCGAGCGCCACCACCAGCAGGGCTCCGCCGACCCACCAGGGCAGGCCGAGGTAACCGGCGAGGAGGGCGGCCATCGCCAGCCACATCAACGGCATGCGGACCCTGGCGAGGAGGACGGGCAGACGGCGCGGAGCGGAGGAGGGCATCCACCATTGTGAACACATCCCCACCGCTCCGCGTCACCACCGCTCCGCGCTCTCGGAGGGCGGAGTCAGAGGCCGAGCACCATCCGGGCGACGGAGAAGTAGATCAGCAGACCGGTGGCATCCACGAGGGTCGCGACCATCGGGGCCGAGACCACCGCCGGGTCCACCCCGACCTTGCGGGCCAGGAGCGGCATCGCGGAACCGATGACCGCCGCCCAGGTACAGATGGCGATCACCGACAAGGAGACCACCACCGCTATGTCGAAGCCCACCAGCACCGAGCCGATGACCAGGGCGACCCCGGCGAGCACCACTCCGAGCAGCAGCCCGACCCGGCTCTCCTTCCACAGCACCGAGGGCAGGTCCCGGATCCGGACCTCACCGACCGCCAGGGCGCGCACGATCGCCGTCGCCGACTGGGCGCCGACGTTACCGCCGGTCCCGATGAGCATCGGGATGAACATCGCCAGTGCCGTGACCTCTTCCAGGGTGGCCTCGTAGACCTGCATGACGTTGACCGTCAGCGTCGCCGCGACGATGAGCAGCAACAGCCACACCACACGGGCGCTGACCAGCCGGAACACCCCGACAGTCACGTAGTGGTCGCCGACCGGGCTGGCACCGGACTGGCGGGCCATATCCTCGGAGTCGGCCGCCTCGATGACCTCCAAGGCGTCGTCGAAGGTGAACACGCCCACGAAGCGGTCTTCGGAGTCCACCACCGGCAGGGCGACCAGGTTGGCCTCCTGGATGAGTCGGGCGGCGTCCTCGACCGGTTCGCTGACCCCGGCCCGCGGGGCGAACACGTCCACCAGGTCCTTGAGGAGCCGGTCGTCGTCGCTGATCACCAGGTCGCTCAGGGTGATGGTGCCGACCAGGCGGCGGCCGTCACTGACCACCGGCAGGGTGTAGATCGTCTCCGCGTCGGCCCCTTTGGCGCGCACCACCTCCAAAGCGCGGCCCACGGTCAGGTCCCGGTGCAGGATGACCGTCTCCGGGGTCATGTAGCGGCCGACCGAGTCCTCCGGGTAGCCCAGGAGCGAGGCGGTCATCTTGCGCTCGGCGGGGCTCAGCCCGGCCAGGGCCCGGGTGGCGATCTTGGCGGGCGCCTCCCCGATCAGCCGGGCCCGGTCGTCCGGATCCATCTCCTCGAGCAGGTCGTGGAAGTCCGTGCGGCGCAGTTCCAGGAGGATGGCCTGCTGCTGGCTGGGGTCCAGCTCCTCGAAGACTTCCAGTTCCCGGTCCTTGTCCAAGAGCCGGAAGGGGATGATCGCCTCACGACTGGATATGCGCGCGAATTCGTCCGCGATCTCGTGGGGCCTGTGTTCGGCCAACCAGATCCTGATCCCCGTCAGGTCGTTGTTCTCGACCAGATCGGTGAGTTCGTCAGCGCGCTCGCCGTCCATGCGAAGCACCCCCTTTGTCCTCAGGGCCCGGCGGGCACACCCGCGGAGCCGGGAAATCTGGGAAGTCCAGGGCCGGTCAACAGCCCGGTCCCGGCCCCTCGTCACTGGTGTGATGGGCCGTGCGGCGTCGGCGCCCGGGGGCGAAGAGGGCGGACACGGCGATCCGGGGACGTGTACGAAGACCTCGTACCGGGGTCGGGGAACATCCCGACCCTACCGCCAGGAAGAGTGCTCGTGTCGCACCCCCGTGTCAGGAGGCGGGGCGGAATACCGACCGAATCAGGTGCGCCAGAGGACCACGAGTGCGCAGTCGTCGTTCTTGTCCTTGCTGAGTGTGTCCACCACCTCGCCCGCACCGGTGGCGAAGCCCTGGGTGACCAGGGTGTCGGCGGCACCCAGGAGGCGGTCGATCCCCTCGTCCAGGTCCTCTCCGGGTGTCTCGATGAGGCCGTCGGTGCACAGCATGATCGCGTCGCCGGGGCGGAGCTTGCCCTCCACGGAGGCGTAGGTCATCTCGGGGATGACCCCCAGGACCACGCCCTTGGCCTCGGTGGTGCTCCACACCCCGGTGCCGCCGTCGTAGTGAAGGGCGGGAGGGTGGCCTGCCGAGGCGACCTGGTAGGCGCCGGTGTCGGTGTCCACGCTCAGGTGCACGGCGGTCACGAAGCCCTCTCCGCCGCTGTTGCGCATCAGGTAGTCGTTGCAGTGGGCGAGGAAGTCCCGGGCCGGAACCGCGCCGATCAGGCCGCTGAAGGCCCCGGAGAGCATGAGGGCGCGGGTTCCGGCGTCCACGCCCTTGCCGGAGACGTCCACAACCGCGATGTCGAGCCGGTTCTCCCGCCGGATGGAGACGACGAAGTCACCACCGAAGGACGAGCCGCCCGCCTGGCGCAGGACCGCGGTGCGCCCCCACCCGGACGGGACCTCGGGCATCCTGCCCTGGTGCCGCAGGCGGTCGCGCAGGTCCAACAGCATCATCTCACCGCTCAGGCCCTGCACGCCGAGCCGTTCACGTACCCCGGACAGCAGGTACGACAGGACGGCGGTCACACCGATGGTGACCAGGAGTCCCGGTCCCACCTGGCCGAAGTCGAGCATGGAGGCCACGAACACCAGGACCGCGGCTACCACGCCGAGCAGGAAGGCGAGGCTCTTGCGTTTGAGGAGCAGGCCCCCGGCCAGGACGGTGAGGATGGTGGAACTGGGCGGGAACCAGCCTGCGGGGCCCCAGACGGCGCCGATCCCGATACCCACGGCGATGACGACGAGGGTGATGAGGACGAGTCGGTAGCGGAAGAGCACCTTGCGCCGGAGCACCGCGACAAGCCGCTGCGTGGTGGATCGCAGCAGCCGGGTGGTCTTGGCGGTCGGTGTGGCGTTCATGAATCCTCTGGCTCGGCACACCCGCTCACCCGCGGGGGTCACTCCTGGTCGTGGCACGGCACACCGGTGCGGTCACGGTCGCGCCGGTGCCGGTCTGCGTCGGCGGGCTGGGGCGGTGTGGGGGACACGCGCCCGGATCGTGGTGGCTGGTTGCGCCCGAAGGCGGGCACCGCTGTGTCGCGGACAACGATGGCCCGCCGCTGTGCACGAACTGTAGCGCTTGCGGTGCGGCCGTAGCACGTGCAACCAGGGGTGTTCCACCCCGTAAACCCGGGTTTGGGTTCCGCCTAAACCCGGGGGCTGGGGGTAGGACAGGCGGAGGTCGCGGCGGGTCCTTGTGCGAGAACAGGATCCCACAGCCCTGCCGGGCGGGAACAGAGCCCCTGAGGGCGTGCCGTGGCTCCGCCCGCCGTTGGCCGCGCCCGGGCACACGAACGCCCCCGTGCGACCTGCGCACGGGGGCGGACACATGGCCCCGTCCAAGGACGGGCGGGGTTACGGAAGCGGGGGAAGCTCGCCGGTCTCCTCGTAGTCGCTGAGCATGGCGATCCGGCGCGTGTGCCGGTCCTCGTCGCTGTACGGCGTGGCGAGGAAGAGCTCGACGAACCGGGTGGACTCCTCCTGGGAGTGCATCCGGCCGCCGATGCTGAGCACGTTGGCGTCGTTGTGCTCACGCGCCAGCTTGGCGGTGTCCTCACTCCAGGCCAGGGCTGAGCGGATGCCCTTGACCTTGTTGGCCGCGATCTGCTCGCCGTTGCCGGAACCGCCGATCACGATGCCCAGGGAACCCGGGTCCTTGGCGACGCCCTCTGCGGCCCGCAGGACGAAGGGAGGGTAGTCGTCGACCGCGTCGTAGACGGCCGGTCCGGCGTCGACGACCTCGTGGCCCTGCCCCTTCAGCCAGGAGACGAGGTGTTCTTTGAGCTCGAAGCCCGCATGATCTGATCCAAGGTAAACACGCACCTCACCAGTGTGACAGCTCCCTGTCGCGCGCAACGCCGCGCCCCGCCCGGTCGGGGACCGGGCGGGGCGCGGCGTTCGTCGTGCGGGATCCGGCTGGCTCAGGCGCCAGCGGCCGCGGCCGCGACGCTCAGGCCGAGGGCGGCGAAGCCAGCCATCGAGAGGATCGCGATCAGGTTGTACACGAAGATGGCCTTCAGGTCCTTTCCGAGAGGACCAGCCTTGGAGACCGCGGGCTTGTTGCTCAACTCACACCTCGATTGGGTTCGACCAGAGGATGACCAGTCGGAATTTTTCCACACCACACAACGCGCACGTCACCGGGGGTGATTCCCGGCGAGTACGGAATCAGGCTGTGACTCCGGCCACAGGCGTCACATCTGCACGGCCTTGACCTCGCAGAACTCCTCCAAGCCGGGCAGCCCCCACTCGCGCCCGTTGCCGGAACGCTTGTACCCGCCGAAGGGCGCTCGGGGGTTCATCGCCCCACCGTTGAGCTCGACCTGGCCGGCCCGCAGGCGGCGGGCGACAGCCAGTCCCTCCTCGGGCTCGCCGGACCACACAGCGGCGTTGAGCCCGTAGACGGTGTCGTTGGCGATTTCGACCGCATCCTCGACCGTGTCGTAGGGAATGAGGGCGATCACGGGGCCGAAGATCTCCTCCTGGGCGATGCGCATGTCGTTGCGCACGTCGGCGAAGACCGTCGGGCGGACGTAGAAACCGCTCTCCTGGCCTTCGACCGGCTCGGAGCCGCCGACGACCAGGCGGGCCCCTTCCTCCACCCCGAGGTCCACGTAGGAGCGGACCTTGTCGCGCTGGGCGGCGGACACCAGCGGGCCCATCCTCGTTCCCTCGTCCGCGGGATCGCCCGGAACGTACTTGGCGGCGGAGGCCGCGGCCAGTTCCACGGCCTCGTCGTAGGAGTCGCGCTGCACGAGCATCCGGGTGAGCGCGTTGCAGCTCTGCCCGGTGTTGCGCATGACGTCGGCGACGCCGCGCTTGACCGCCTTGGTGAGGTCCGCGCCGGGCAGGACCACGTTGGGCGACTTACCGCCCAGCTCCAGAGCGACCTTCTTGACCGTTTCGGCCGCGACCTGGGACACCCGGGTTCCGGCGCGGGTGGAACCGGTGAAGGAGACCATGTCGACCTTCGAGTGGGCCGCGATCGCCTCCCCCACGACGGGCCCGGTACCGGACACCAGGTTGAACACACCGGCGGGCAGCCCGGCCTCGTCGAACACCTCGGCCAGGGCGTAGGCGCTCAGCGGGGCGACCTCGCTCGGTTTGAGGACGACGGTGTTGCCCGCGAGCAGCGCGGGGACGACCTTGAGGACGATCTGGTGCAGCGGGTAGTTCCACGGGGTGATGGCGCCGACCACGCCGATCGGTTCGTGCACGACGAGGGAGTTGCCGACCTGCTCCCCGTTGAAGTAGCGCTCGCCGTGCTCCTCGACAAGGTCAATGTAGGTGCGGAACATGAGGGAGGGGAGCCCCGCCTGCACCTTGGTGGCGAAGGTCGCGGGCGCGCCCATGTCACGGGTGAGTTCGGTGGCGATGTCGCCGAGGCGGGCGTTGAACAGCTCCAGCGCCTTGGCCAGGTGCGTGACCCGCTGTCCCGGCGTGAGCGCGGACCAGGCGGGGAGGGCGACAGCCGCAGCTTCGACCGCGGCGTCGACGTCAAGGGTGGATCCGGCCGGAACGGTGTCGATGACCTGCTCGGTCGCCGGGTTGACCACGTCCAGGGCCTCTTCTGAGGCGGAGTCGCGCCAGGCGCCGTCGATGTAGAGGGATCGCATGGAACCACTGTCTCAGAACGCGATTCTGGTTGACCAGTGCGGGAGGTGCCCCAGTGGGCGCACCGGTGCTTCCACCGATGACCGGACAACGCGGAGGTACGGCATCCAGCCCCAAGGGACGGGTCAGTCCCAGTGCGGGGGGCGTTCGGCGATGAGGCGGGCCGTGGAGTCGTCCTCACCGTCTCCCCAGCCTTCGGCCCGCTCGTCGCGGGTGGTGTCCGGGAAGAGCTCGAAGTCGTCGTCGGGTCCGGGCATGGGCCTTCCTCCCTGTGGTACTGACAAGCCTTACCCCAACTCTATGCGGGCTGCCCGGGGCGGTCGGCCCACCGCCTCGGCAGCCCGCAAGGGGAGGAATCAGTCGAAGGCGGGTGCGCGCGTGCGGGTGCGCTTCAGCTCGAAGAAACCGTCGGTTCCGGCGACCATGCGTACGCCGTCCCACAGCTTCCCGGCGTCCTCGCCGCGCGGGGCGGGGGTGACGACCGGGCCGAAGAACGAGACGCCCTCCACCTGGATGACGGGGGTTCCCACGTCTTCGCCGACCAGCTTCATCGCCTCACCGTGCGAGGCCCGTAGCGCCTCGTCGTATTCGGTGGAGTCCGCCGCCTCGGCGAGGTCGGCGGGCAGGTCGACATCGGCCAGCGCCGCACGGACGGTGTCCAGGGTGCGCGGCTCGCCGTTGTTGTGGATGCGGGTGCCCAGAGCGGTGTAGAGGCCACCGAGGACTTCGGGCCCGAAGCGCTGTTCGGCGGCCACGCACACGCGTACCGCCTGCCAGGAGCGGGCGATCGACTCTTTGTACTCCTCGGGCAGGTCCCGGCCCTCGTTGAGCACGCCCAGGCTCATCACGCGCCACCGCACCCGCACCGGACGGACCTGCTCCACCTCCACGAGCCAGCGCGAGGTGATCCATGCCCAAGGGCAGGCGGGGTCGAACCACATGTCGGCGTAGGCGGTCTCCCCGCCAGCCTCACCAGCCCGCTGTCCGGCGGTCTGAGTCATCGCTGCTCCTCTGTCTGGAAGGTCGAATATCTCGCCGTAGAGCCCCAACCACGGGAATCGGTTGCGCATTCCACCCCCGCGCGTGACAGGATCGATGCCGACGAGAAGACGACCTCCGGCCCGACGATGCCCACCCCAGTCGGCAGGCTCGCCGTGGTCGGCAACAATTTTCCGGCCGGCGACGATGGCGGCCGTGGAGGGAGCGTGGCGTGGCAGGGAACCTGACACGGGACGAGGCTCGGGAGCGGGCGCGCATTCTCAGCGTCGACTCCTACGCTGTGGAACTGGACCTGACCACCGGTGACGAGACCTTCCGGTCCACCACCCAGGTCCGTTTCTCCAGCAAGGAGGCTGGCGCCCGGAGCTTCATCGACCTGGTCGCGCCCACCATCAGGAGCGCCGTGCTCAACGGCCGCGATCTGGACGTGGCGGAGCTGTTCGACGGAGAGCGGCTCACTCTGCCCGATCTGGCGGCCGAGAACGAGCTGACGGTCGTCGCCGACGCCGCCTACATGCGCACCGGCGAAGGCCTCCACCGGTTCGTGGACCCGGTCGACGACTCGGTGTACCTCTACAGCCAGTTCGAGACTGCCGACGCGCACCGCATGTTCACGTGCTTCGACCAGCCGGACCTGAAGGCCGCGTTCGAACTTACCGTGTTCGCTCCCCCGTCGTGGGAGATCGTGTCCAACAGCGCCCCGGACGTGGAGCGCGAAGCCGCGGGCGACGAGCGGGTGCGCTGGCACTTCCCCGCCACCGAGGTGATGTCCACCTACATCACCGCCCTGATCGCCGGCCCGTACCACGTGGTCCGCGACGAGCACGACGGCATCCCGCTGGGCCTGTACTGCCGCGCCTCGCTCGCCGAACACCTGGACTCCGACGCCCTGTTCGAGGTCACCAAGCAGGGCTTCGACTTCTTCCACGGCCTGTTCGACCTGCGCTACCCGTTCGGCAAGTACGACCAGCTCTTCGTGCCCGAGTTCAACGCGGGCGCGATGGAGAACGCCGGCGCGGTCACGTTCCTGGAAGACTACGTCTTCCGTTCGCGCGTCACCGACGCCCGCTACGAGGTCCGCGCCGAGACGATCCTCCACGAGATGGCGCACATGTGGTTCGGCGACCTGGTCACCATGCGCTGGTGGGACGACCTGTGGCTGAACGAGTCGTTCGCGACATACGCCAGCGTGTACTGCATGGTCAACGCCACCAAGTGGACCGATGCCTGGACGACCTTCGCCAACGTGGAGAAGGCCTGGGCGCTGCGCCAGGACCAACTGCCCTCCACCCACCCGATCGCCGCCGACATGGTCGACATCCAGGCGGTCGAGGTGAACTTCGACGGCATCACCTACGCCAAGGGCGCCTCGGTGCTCAAGCAGCTGGCGGCGTACGTGGGTGTGGACGCCTTCTTCGCGGGTGTGCGCGCCTACTTCAAGGAGAACGCGTTCGGCAACACCGAGCTGAAGGACCTCCTCAAGCACCTGGAGGCCGCCTCCGGCCGCGACCTGTCCGGCTGGTCACGCGAGTGGCTGGAGACCACCGGCGTCAACACCATGCGCCCGGAGTTCGAGGTCGACGCGGACGGCAACTTCACGTCCTTCGCCGTGTTGCAGGAGGCCGCCCCGGAGCACCCGACGCTGCGCTCGCACCGCTTGGCCGTGGGCCTGTACGACCGCACCGAGGACGGCATCGTGCGCCGCGAGCGCGTGGAACTGGACGTCAGCGGGGCGCGCACCGAGGTCGCCGAGCTGGTCGGCAAGGCACAGCCGGACCTGGTACTCATCAACGACGACGACCTCACCTTCACCAAGATCCGTCTGGACGAGCGCTCGCTGCGCACCGTGGTGGACAGTGCCGGTGAGATCCGCGAGTCCCTACCGCGCGCCCTGGCCTTCAGCTCCGCCTGGGACATGACCCGCGACGGCGAGATGGCCGCCCGCGACTACGTCGCCCTGGTGATCTCCGGGATCAGCGGCGTGGACGACGTCACGGTCGCCCAGACCCTGCTCCGCCAGGCCTCGGGCACGCTGTACAACTACGCGGACCCGGCGTGGCGCCCTTTCGGCTTCGAGAAGCTGGCCGACCGGCTGCGCGACCTGCTGTCCGCCGCCGAGCCCGGCGGCGATCTGCAGCTGGCCTACATCAACGCGCTGGCGGGCGCAGCCGTGAGCGACGCCCACCTGTCGCTGCTGCGCGGCCTGCTGGACGGCGCTCTCACCGTGGACGGTCTGACCGTCGACACCGACCTGCGCTGGACGCTGCTGCGCCGCCTGGTCGCCGCCGGCGAGGCCGGGGAAGCGGAGATCGCCGCCGAGGTGGCGGCCGACCCGACCGCCACCGGTCAGCGCAACGCCGCCGGGGCCCGGGCCGCGATCCCCACCCCCGAGGCCAAGGAGACCGCCTGGAACCGGATCGTGGGCGGGGACCTCGCCAACGCCGAGTTCCGCGCGACCCTGCTGGGCTTCACCGAGCCGAGCCAGGCCGAGCTGTACCGGCCCTACCTGGACCGGTACTTCGACCAGCTCGCCCCGGCCTGGGACAAGTGGACCGGTGAGTTCGCACAGACCTTCGCCGAGGTCATGTACCCGAGCCAGCTGGTGGAGGAGGCGACGCTGGAGCGCACCGACTCCTACATCGCCGAGAACTCCCCGGCTCCTGCGCTCCGCCGCCTGCTGATCGAGGGCCGGGCCGGGGTGGAGCGCGCCCTGCGCGCCCGAGCTACGGACATCGCCGCCGGTCAGAACGGCTGATCGTTGGCCTGACGCGGCGCCCTCGGGGTGCTGCGTCTTGGACGGCCCCGGGGGCGGGTGTTCACCCTCCGGGGCCGTTCTCCTGTTCTCTCCTGCTCGGGGAGCGCCCCCGGGTGCCGTTCCAGGCCACCGATGCGTGCTGTCCGGTAGCGGCCCTCCCCTGGTATGCGGGGCATCCGCCGCCGATACTGGGGAGGTGGGGGGCGGTGTGAGAGAACGGGTATTGCGGTGCTGCCCCTGTCGTCCGAGGATCCGGAGTACATAGGCCCCCACAGGCTCACCCACCGGTTGGGCGCGGGCGGGATGGGGCAGGTCTACCTCGCCGAGAGTCCCGGTGGTTTCCGGGTCGTGGTGAAGACGATCCTGCCCCAGCACGCCGAGCGGTGGTTGCACCGCGGCCGGTTCGTGCGCGAGGTGGAGGCGGCCCGGCAGGTCGGCGGGTTCCACACCGCGCCGATCGTGGGCGCGGACCCTTGGGCGGAGCGGCCCTGGGTGGCCACCTCATACGTTCCAGGACCGAACCTGGCCGAGGCCGTGCGCGAGCACGGCGGATGGGGTGGCTCCGGGCGGGGCGCCCCGGGGTTGTGGGCGCTGGTAGCCGGGCTCGCGGAAGGGCTCAGCGCGATCCACCGCCAGGGTCTCGTGCACCGCGACCTCAAGCCCGCCAATATCATCCTGACCGCTGACCGTCCGCTGGTCATCGACTTCGGGCTGGCCCGGTTCCCGCACGGCGGGACGCTGACGGCGAGGGGAAGCATCGCCGGGACGATCCCGTACATGTCTCCCGAGCAGACCCTTGCCGCGCCCGTCGGCCAAGCATCGGACCTGTTCTCCTTGGGCACCGTGATCGTGTTTGCCACGACCGGGAGCGACCCTTTCCGGGGCCGCAACCACGAGGAGACCATGTGGCGGATCCGCACCCTGGAGCCGGGTTTGGGCACGGTTCCCGAAGGCGTGCGGGCGGTGGTCCGGGAATGCTGGCACAAGGACCCGCGGCGGCGCCCTTCGGCGCAGTGGGCTCTGGAGCAGGTGCTCCAGCACGTCGGCGGACAGGGCCCGGGTGCGGCGTGGCCGCCCGCTCACCTTCCCGCGTTGCCCCCGGTACAGCCCGGGGTACACGAAGCACAGCCCGGGGCACAGGCGAGCCCTAAGAACGGCCCGGAAGACTGGACGCTGGATTCCGGCATCCCCGCTGAGCAGGACTCGGAGCAGAGCCGGGGCCGGGCACACCGGCAGCACTTCGGTCCGCTCCGGCTCGCGTTGAACGCGCTGGCCGCCACCATCGTGATGTTCCTGGGGCTCATGGCAACGCCGCCGTCCCCGCCGCAGCCCTCGCCGGAGACGAACCCCGGCCCCGACACCGCATCCGGCGCCCAGAGGACCGTGGACCTCCTGGCGGCGAAGCCGGCACCGCGAGTGTGGGAGACCAACGCGGAGTCGATGGCATTCTCGGGTGACACCCTCCTCGTCATGGAGGTCGGCGGACACATGCTGGCGGCGTCCCCCAGCGATCCCGGCGAGTGGCGTTCGGGCCCGGTACTCCGCGACGTCAACCCGGACCACTACCTGGCCTTCTTCACCGGTGCCCTGAGCGCCGACGGCACCCTGGCCGCCGCGACCTGGCACAACAACCTAGCGGTCTGGGACCTGGAGTCCGGCACGGAGGAGTACCTGCTCGAAGACGCGGACGAGCTGCTGCACCGTGTCGCCCTCTCCCCCGACGGAGACCTGCTCGTGGCGGCTGGCAACGGGGGCACCGCCTATGTGTGGGAGACCGGGACCTGGTCCGAGCTGGACGGGCCGGACGAAGCGGACCGGTACCACAGCGCCGCGTTCACCCCCGACGGGGCATGGCTGGTCATGACCGGCGCGTTCGACAGGGAGGACGACGAGGCACAGGCGGCGGTGATCCTGTGGGACACCGGCGGGCGCGAGACGGTCCACGAACTGCACGCCTCCGCGGAGACCATCGTGAGCCCGCACCCGGCCCCGGGAGGGCAGCACGTGGTGACCTCCGGAACCGCCGCCAACCGGATCTGGGACCTGCATGAATCGAGCGTGCGGGAGCTGGGGCCGACCTCCGTCGCGGGGCGGGGCGCGGTAGCGGTGTCCCCCGCCGGCTCCTTCGCCGTGGTCTCCGCACAGGAGGAACTGGTACAGATCCGCTCACTCCCCGGCGGGGAACCGGTGACCGAGCCCCTCGTGCACGAGGCGTCCGTGCAGGCAGTGGCGGTGAGCCCGGACGAGAGTGCCGTCGCCACGGGCGACCACGACGGCACGGTCCGGCTGTGGGACACCTCGGACTGGACGGAAACGGCGGTACTCGAAGGTCACACCGAGCAGCTGCACACGTTGGAGTTCGGAACCGACGGCGTCTCGCTGGCCGGTGCTTCCGGCGGGAAGGGCACGTCGGGAGGAAAGGTGACCGTGTGGACGGCCACCTGAACGCTAGTGCCACGTCTGCCAAGGTTCACCCCGTCGCGACGCTCAGCACGGCACCTCGCTGCGTTGGCGAAAAGCCCACTTAGGAACCACTAGGAGGACTCTCCGCCGCCTTGCGATGCACCATCCTGAATGCCGCTCCGTAACGGGCAAACCCCGACTGACGCGGCACTAGGTGTTCCGGTTCTGGCCGCCGAGCGGGCCCAGGGTCCGGCGGATCCGGGCGACCATGCGGGGATCCGCCAGTAGTTCGTCCACCAGTACGGGTTCGCCCTCGCCGCTGGTGAGCGGTATCCGCCAGTTCGGATATTCGGTACTGGTTCCCGGTTGGTTCTGCATGCGCCGTTCCCCCACCATGTCGGTGAGTGCGACCCCGAGCATCCTCGCCGGGGTCGCCGCCAGAAAGGCGTGCATCGCCGACGCGACGGAGGCGGGGTCACCCACCGGATCCGCGTCCTCTTCCAGCAGCCCCAGGTACACCAGGAGCGCACACCACTGGGCCACGCGGGCCTCGACGTCGGCCAGTTCCTCATCCGGTGAACGGCTGAGCAGGCCCAAGCGGTGCCGGAGGTCGACGTGCTCCCCGGACAGGTACGACGCCATCGGCGGCAGGTCGTGGGTGGCCACCGTGGCCAGGCAGTCCCTGCGCCACTGGTCGGGGCGGAGCGGGTCACCGTCCTCGTCGTTCTCGAACCACAGCACGGACGTTCCGAGGATGCCCCGGTCGGCCAGGTGGCCGCGGACCCACGGTTCCACGGTGCCCAGGTCCTCGCCGACGATCACCGCGTCGGCGCGGTGCGCGGCCAGCGCCAGAGTTCCGACCATGCCCTCGTGGTCGTAGCGCAGGTAGGTGCCCTGGTCGGCGGAGGCGCCCTCGGGCACGCACCACAGCCGGAACATACCCATGACATGGTCCATCCGCAGGCCGCCCGCGTGCCGCAGGTTGTGGGACAGGATCTGGTGGAGCGGACCGTAGCCGAGCTGGGCCAGACGGGTCGGGTTCCACGGGGGCTGCCCCCAGTCCTGGCCGCGCGGGTTGAACTCGTCCGGCGGGGCACCCACGTGCAGGCCGGGCACGAGCGCGTCCCCGAACATCCACGCGTCCGCGCCGCCCGCCTGCACACCGATCGCGAGGTCCTGCACGATACCGACGCCCATGCCGCTGTTGAGGGCGCTCTCCTGGGACTGGCCGAGCTGTGCGTCGAGGATCCACTGGAGCCACCGGTGGAACTCCACGCGCGGCCACAGTTTCAAGGCCTCTTCGCCCACCGTCCGGGCACCGACGTCGCGCAGGCGCGCGGGCCAGGTGCGGAAGTCGGGCCCGTGCTCCTCGGCCAGGGCCGACCACGTCGCGAACTCGACCAGGGGCTGGCCCTCGCGTTCCAGGAAGGCGTGGAGCTCCGCCTCCCGGGCGGGTGCGCGGGGCACCGTGAAGAGGATCTCGAGGGCGGTGCGCTTGGCCTCCCAGACGGCGTCACGATCGAGGAGGTCGGCGGTGCGGCCGCGCTCGCGCAGCGGCCGGGCCAGGCGTTGGATCCCCTCTCGTTGGGCCGGGTCGAGGCGCGCGTACTCGGGCACGTCCTCCACGCGGATGTAGAGCGGGCTGGAGTAGCGGCGGCTCACCGGAAGATAGGGGGACGGCTCGACGGGCGTGAGCGGCTCGGTCGCGTGCACCGGGTTGATCAGGGCGAAGTCGGCGCCCAGGTCGCGGGCGCTCCAGTCGGCGAGTTCCGCGAGATCGCGAAGGTCACCGGTCCCCCACGAGGCGCGGGAGCGCACGCTGTAGATCTGGGTCATCAGGCCCCACAGGCGCGGGTGGTCGCGCAGGGCCGTGGGCTCGATCCGGTCGGGGACCACCAAGAGCGGGGCGTCGTGCTCGGCACCATTGTCGGTCACCCGCAGCGTGTGCACCCCAAGCGGCAGCCCGGGGTCGAAGGGCAACAGGGATCCGTCGACGGTCTCCACGGCGCTCCGGGCCCCCGCCGGCAACACCAGATCGGGTGCCTTGCCCTCGCGGACCACCACCGCGGGCGGCAACAGGCCTCGCCCGGGCCTGGCTCTGTCGGGATCTTCCGGATCCACCCCCAAAGCGGACAGAACATGGTGGATCGTGTCCGGGCTGACGGGCACCTGTCGTCCCCGCCAGTCCTCGTAGGTGGTCGCGATCCCGTACTGCTCGGCTATCCGGGCCAGCTGAACGTCCCTCACAGACACCGATCATGCCCCAAGGGGAGGCGCGTACACCGGAGGTCGGCCCGGCGTGGGGTCAGAAGATCCTCCTTTCTTCGCGTGACATTCCCGCTGTCCGGGCCTGACCCTCGACTTTCCGGAACGACCGCAGGCCCCGGCCGCACATGGTGATAAACACGTCGCGTAAATCCTGCACAGACCGCATAATCAATGCTGTGCTCGCGAACTACCGGCTCCTCTTCGCCGTTCCCCACGTCCTGTCCCTGTTGAGCTGGTCCCTGGCGGCCCGGTTCTACACCCCGGGGCTGATGATCGGGGTCACCTTCCTGGTCGAAGGCTGGACGGGCTCCTACACCCTGGCCGGGCTGGTCGCGGGCGCGTTCACCCTGGGAATGGCTCTGGTGGGGCCGCTTCGCGGGCGGATGGCGGACCGTGGCGCCAGTGACAAGTTGGTCCTGGTGTGCGGCGCGGTGTTCACCGTCGGCCTCACGACCCTGGCTCTGCTGCCCGCGTCGCTGTGGTGGCTGTCGCTTCCGCTGGCCCTGGGCACCGGGCTCTTCGGTACCCCGGCCAACCAGATCGTGCGTGCGCTCTGGCCCCGGTTGACCAAGGGGCCGGCCCGGCAGGCGGTCTACGCGACCGAGGCCACCACCCAGGAACTGCTGTTCATCTTCTCCCCGATCCTGACCGCCGGTGTGGTCGCGATGGCGGGGCCTCAGTGGGCGCTGCTGCTTCTGGGAGTTCTGGGGCTGGTAGGAGCTGTGGGGTTCGCGCTGTCGCTGCGGCGGGCCGGGGTGACCGGCCCGGCCCCGGTGGAGGACGAGGACGCCGAAGCCGATACCGCTTCCGAGGACGGTTCCGGGAGCCGCGGGGCGGGGTCGGGCAGCGCTCGGAAACCGCGCCGCAGCCTGCTGTTCCACCCCGCGCTGTGTCTGGTGTTCGCGATGTGCCTGCTGATCGTCTCCGGCGTGGTCGGCATGGACCTGGTGATCGTCGCCTGGGCCAACGAGCTGAACGCGCCCCACTACGTGATGGTCCTGGCCTCGATCTGGGCGCTGGGCTCCCTGGTGGGCGGTGCGGTCGCGGGCGGACTGAAGGGTACCCCTCGCGTGGCGCTGCGGGCCTTCGCCGCGGCGTTCGGCCTCGCGGTACTCGTCCCGTTCGTCCCGCCGATCACCCACCTGCCCACCCCGCTGCTCATCACACCGCTGCTGTTCGTGTCCGGGCTGGCGCTGGCGCCGACCCTGGCCGCCGTCATGGGGCGGCTGGGCGACACCGCTCCCGCCCGGCGGCGGGCCGAGGCGTTCGGCTGGATGGCCACGGCGATGAGCACCGGCGCCGCGGTCGCCGGTCCGGTGACCGGAGCCCTGGTGGACACCAACGGGATCGCGGGCGGTGTGCTGGGTGCCACCGGATTGGTCCTGTTGGCGGCGGTGCTGAGCCTGTTCCTGCCCCGTCCTGCCGTCGCGGCGTCTGCTGTGGCCTCGGCGTCGGATCCCGACTCGGCCTCGGCTCCCGCTTCGGTCACTCCGACCAGCCGTCGGGCACCCGGTGCGCCCACGGCCGGGCCCGCTCCAACTGGGCCGACAGGGACAGCAGAGTCCCCTCGGCACCCATCCGGCCCGTGAGCATGGAGCCGATCGGCAGACCGCCCTCCGACCAGTACAGCGGGACGTTCACCGAAGGTTGCCCGGAAACGTTGTAGAGCGAGGTGAACGGTGTGAACTCGGTCATCCGCTGGAACTCGGCTTCGGGCCCGCCCGAGTTGAAGTGCCCGATCGGTACCGGAGGCCGCGCCAGGGTGGGGCTGAGCACGGCGTCGAAGCGTGCCGTGGCCGTCAGCATCGCGCGCACCCCGCGCTGGAGGCGGACGCTGGCCGCCACGTACTGGGGGACCGCGGTGGTGCGGGCGCGCTCGCGCAGCCAACGGTAGATCGGGGTCAGTTCGCCCTCACTGCCCGGGGCGACGGGTGTGGCTGAGGCAATGGCCGCCCACAGGTGCTGGAAGTCCTCCGCGAAAGCGCCCCCGAAGGCGGTGTCGGCGGGGTTCTCGATCTCCTCGACCTCGTGTCCCAGGTCCCGGAGCAGCTCGGTGGCCCTTTCGTGGGCGTCGAGCACGTCGGGGTGGACCTCGATGCCGGCGGAACCGGTGTCGGCGTAGCGGGCGATCCGCAGCTTGCCGGGTTCACGGCGGACATGGTCGGCGAAGGTCTCGCCGGTCGGCAGCGGCGGTGCGGAGTAGAGGTCGCCCGGCATGTTGAAGGCCATGGCGTCCAGGAGCAGGGCGGCGTCGAGCACCGACCGGGTCATCGGGCCCGCCGTGGACAGGCCCGCCAGGTCGGCGCGGTCTGGGCCGCCGGAGATCCGGCCCCGGGTGGGTTTGAGGCCGAACAGGCCGCAGGTGCTGGCGGGGATACGGATGGACCCGCCGCCGTCGCTGGCCTGGGCCACGGGGGCCAGCCCGGCGGCCACCGCGGCGGCCGCTCCCCCGCTGGAGCCGCCAGGGGAAAGCCGTGTGTCCCAGGGATTCCGGCTGGGCGGTGCGATGTCGTTCTCCGTGTAACAGGTGGCCCCGAACTCGGGGGTGTTGGTCTTTCCGAGGAAGACGGCGCCGGCGGCGCGCAGTTGGGCGACCATTCCGGAGTCGGCGGGGGCGACGAGGTCGGAGTAGACGCGTGAGCCGAAAGTGACCCGGACCCCGGCGAGCGTGTCCAGGTCCTTGATCGGCACGGGAACGCCGTGGAGGGGTGGCAGGTCGTCCGGCGTGTCGCTCATCGCCCGTTTCTGCGCGTTTCGGGCCTGTTCCAGTGCCAATTCATCCGTGACCGTAACGAAGGCACCGTAACGGTCGTCCAGGCGGTGAATCCGCTCCAGATGGTGCTCAGTGATCTCAACAGGCGACAGCTCACGACTGCGGACCAACGCCGCAAGACGGTGCGCGGGAAGTTCGTGAATCCGGGTCATGCCCACCGAGATTATCCGGGTAGGGCAACGGGAACTAGGGCGGTGGGACGGGCCTTCTCTAGAGAGGTGACGAAAAGGTAATCGTTCCCTGTCCTGGTGTCCCAAACACGCATGGGCCAGGGGACACAAGGGAAGCAAAGTGTGAGAAGTAATGCTCTAGGACTCAGATATGGATGGAACTAACCTGTCCGTCGTGGAATCGGCAACCAGTGTGAACGGTCGTAGCCCATCGTCTGACGGGTCGGAGCCCGAACGACCCGAAGCCCTCTTCTTCCCCAACCAGCGCAAGGAGTCCGGCGGGTCGGGCAGCAAGGCCCTCTACGGGAGCCTCAAGTCCAACGACGCTGCGCGCCGGTGGATACTCCGGAGCGCTGCCGCCGCGCTGGCGGCGGGCGCCTTCGGCATGCTCAGCGGGGACTGGAGGGTCGGTGTGACCTTCGGGATCATCGCCCTGGTCGCGGTCATGGTCTGGAGCTCCCGGCGCGAGTCGGAGATCCCCCGCTGGCGCAAGCCCTCGGCCGCCCAGCGCCGCACCGAAGCCCAGCTCAAGCTCATGAAGCAGCTCGGTTACCGCGTGCTTCACGCACGCGCCGTGCCCGGCGGCAACGGCCAGATCGACCACTTCATCGTGGGTCGGCGCGGCGCGTTCGCCATCGACTCGGAGTCCTGGGACAAGCGCCTCCCGCTGCGAAACAAGCTGGAGAAGCTCTACCACGGACGGTTCAGCAAGAACGAACGGATCGACGAGGCCCTGGAGGAGGCCAAGCGCGCTGAGGAGCTCATCAGCACGGAGCTCGGCCGGGAAATCTCGGTACGCGCGTCCCTGGCCATCTACGGACCAGGCATGCCCTGGGACAGCCATCGGCTCAGGGGCGTGGACATCATCACCGGAAACAAGGTCCGCAAGTGGTTGCGCAGCGGGCGCGACCGCCTCAGCGAGACCGAGATCGAGGAGATCTACCAGGCAGCCAAGAAGGCCCTGCCGCCCCGTTACTGACCCCCCTCCCCCGTCGAGGAACGGCCCGGAAACCGGCCACACCGTGGTGGCCTCCGGGCCCTACGCATGCCAGGGGCCGAGCGACTCGCCCCGGAAGACCCCGCTACGGCCGCGTTCGGGCCAGAGCGCCCCGAAAGGCTGGAAAGCCCCTCGCTGACCTCCGAGCCCTCCGAAGGGTCTCAGCATGCGGAACGGTGGTCTTTCGAGTCGAGACCAAACCTGCCCCCGGAGGGGATTACCATCGAGGGGAAACACCCGTAACGATGGGAGTCCACCCGATGCCCGCCCTACGCTCACGCACGGTCACCCACGGCAGGAACATGGCTGGCGCCCGCGCTCTCATGCGCGCTACCGGCGTAGAGCGCGAGGACTTCGGCAAGCCCATCGTGGCCGTAGCCAACAGCTTCACGGAGTTCGTGCCCGGGCACGTGCACCTGCGCGAGGTCGCCGAGGTCGTCGCGAACGCCATCAAGGAGGCCGGTGGCGTCCCCCGCGAGTTCAACTCCATCGCCGTCGACGACGGCATCGCCATGGGACACGGCGGCATGCTGTACTCGCTGCCCAGCCGCGAGCTCATCGCCGACTCCCTCGAATACATGGTCAACGCGCACTGCGCCGACGCCCTGGTGTGCGTGTCCAACTGCGACAAGATCACCCCTGGCATGCTGCTCGCGGCGATGCGCCTCAACATCCCCACCGTGTTCGTCTCCGGCGGCCCCATGGAGGCGGGGAAGGTCACGGTGGTCGAGGGCACGGCCACCACCGTCAAGAAGCTCGACCTGATCAACCCCATGATCGCCGCGGCCGACGAGAGCGTCTCCCAGTCCGAGCTGGACGAGATGGAAGAGAACGCCTGCCCGACCTGCGGTTCCTGCTCCGGCATGTTCACCGCCAACTCGATGAACTGCCTCACCGAGGCCATGGGACTGGCCCTGCCCGGCAACGGCACTGTGCTGGCCACCCACACCGCCCGCAAGGCCCTGTACGAAGACGCCGGGCGCCGGGTGGTGGAAGCGGCCAAGCGCTACTACCAGGATGACGACGACTCGGTGCTGCCGCTGTCCATCGCCACCCCGGCGGCCTTCGGCAACGCCATGGCGCTGGACGTGGCCATGGGCGGGTCCACCAACACGATCCTGCACCTGCTGGCCACGGCCCACGAGGCCGGTGTGGAATTCGGCCTCCCCGAGATCGACGAGGTCTCACGTCGCGTCCCGTGCCTGTGCAAGGTCGCTCCGAACACGGAGAAGTACCACATCGAGGACGTGCACCGGGCCGGCGGCATCCCCGCCATCATGGGCGAACTGGCCCGCGGCGGCCTGCTCGACACCTCGCTGCCGACCGTGCACGGCAAGACCATCGGCGAGTTCATCGCCGAGTGGGACATCGTCTCGGACCGGGTCCTGCCCGAGGCGGTGGAGCTCTTCCACGCCGCTCCGGGCGGCAAGCGCACCACCAAGGCCTACTCCCAGAGCGTCCGGTGGGACACGCTGGACACCGACCGCGCACAGGGCTGCATCCGGTCGGTGGAGGACGCCTACACGAAGGACGGCGGTCTGGCCGTGCTCTTCGGCAACCTCGCCCCGGACGGCGCGATCGTCAAGACCGCCGGTGTGGAGGAGGAGCTGTGGACCTTCTCCGGCCCCGCCAAGGTGTTCGAGTCCCAGGACCAGGCGGTCGAGGGCATCCTCAACAAGCAGATCGAGCCCGGTGACGTGGTCGTCATCCGTTACGAGGGTCCCAAGGGCGGCCCCGGCATGCAGGAGATGCTGTACCCGACGAGCTTCCTCAAAGGCCGCGGCCTCGGCAAGGCGTGCGCGCTCATCACCGACGGGCGCTTCTCCGGCGGCACCTCGGGCCTGTCCATCGGCCACGCCTCGCCGGAGGCGGCCGCCGGAGGCGACATCGCCCTGGTCGAGAACGGCGACACCATCAGCATCGACATCCCGAACCGGGGCATCGTGCTGGAGGTCCCCGAGGACGAGCTGGACACCCGCCGCGAGCGCCTGCTCAAGGAACTGGGCCGATTCCAGCCCCGCGACCGCCAGCGCCCGGTGACGCCGGCACTGCGCGCCTACGCCGCGATGGCCACCTCGGCCTCCACCGGCGCCGCCCGGGACATCAGCCAGATCGAGAAGTAGGACTCAGGAGCAGCAGCCGCCCCCGCAGCACCCGCCACCACCGGAGGGCGCGGGGGCGGCGGCACGTCCGCCCACCGCCACGGTGGACAGGAGCCGGACCGTGTCGTCATGGCCTTGGGGGCAGTCGGCGGCGGCGTCGGACTCCGCCATGGGGCGGGAGAGTTCGAAGGTGTCGCCGCACTCGCGGCAGCGAAAGTCGCATCGGGGCATGGACCAAGGATACGGGTGGGCGGCGGGCGCTGACAGGGGCACCAGGCACTGCCCGAGGCACCGTGCGCGGACGGGCGGTGCCGGGAGCGGACAGAGGTGCGCCCCCGGGAGTGCCGTGGGGGGTTCGGCGCTCCCGAGGGCGCTGGCTAGGCCGGGTGGGACGCCCGGAACCGACCCTTGCGGCCGCCGTTACGCGGCCAGATGCGCCATGTACGGCTCCCACTGGGGATCGCCGTGCATGTCACCGTTGATCAACCGCCAGTGGGGGCCCTTGGGCACCTTGGGAGTCAGGTGCAGTTGCCAACCGATCTCGTCCAGGAACTTGTCCGCCTTCCGGTGGTTGCAGGGCTTGCAGGCCGCGACCACGTTCTCCCAGACGTGGGCACCGCCGCGGCTGCGCGGGACGACGTGGTCGATCGTCTCCGCCTTCTTCCCGCAGTAGCCGCAGATGTGCCGGTCCCGCCGCATGAGCGCCACCCGGGTGAGGGGCACCCGGCGGCTGTACGGGATACTGATGTAGCGCCGTAGCCTGATCACCGACGGCACGTCGTAGGCTCGTGTCGCCGAGTGCAGCACCGCCCCAGCGCCGTCGTCGTGCACGACCTCCGCCTTTTCCCGCAGAACGAGCAGAATTGCTCTGCGCAGCGGAAGGGTCGTCAAGGGTTCAAAGCTTGCGTTGAGCAGCAGTACGTGGCGACGGGCGGCACCTGTGCCGCTCTGCTGACCGCTCCGGGCGCTCATCGTGTCGCCCCTGCCGCCGGTTTCGACGGCCGTGTCTCTTCCCCGGCCAGCCGTTCGGCCAGCCAGGAAACCTCCCTGTGCACCGACCCGAGGATCGGTGTCTCTGTACGCCTTGCCACACGGACCTCCCGGTGGTTCCCGCCGAGTTGCGTCCCGCATTCAGTTTGCTGGTTCGGACCGCCCCGGCGCCACCCCAATTTACGTCGGGCTGCCCAGAAAGCACGCGTTGTCGCTTTCTGAAACCCATTGTGCGGCCGACTCGCCAGGATTCACGCTGTCGCCGCGCCGAACACACTCGGTGAGATAACGGTGTATAGAGTGCGAAGTATGCGCGAACTCCGCTATCCCCCGGCCACCAGGCTGGACATCCACGAGACCCTGCACGGCCACACGGTCCGTGACCCCTACCGGTGGTTGGAGGAGGCCGGCTCCACCGAGACCAAGGAGTGGTCGACCGCCCAGGACGCCCTGTACAGCCAGGTCTCCCAGAAGTACGGCGCCCGGGACTGGTTCGCCGCACAGGTACGGTCACTCCTCGGCTCCGGGAACATCGGGGTACCGGTGTGGCGCGGCCAACGCCGGTTCCTCGCCCGCCGGACCGCCGAACAGGAGCACGCCGTGCTGCACGTTCAGGACGGCGACGGTCCCGAGCGCGCGCTGATCGACCCCGGGGCCCTCGACCCCGACGGCCTGACCACCCTGGACTCCTGGCGCCCCTCACCGGACGGTCGACTGCTCGCCTACCAGCTGTCCGAGGGCGGCGACGAGGAGTCGCTCCTGCGCGTCATGGACGTGGATTCGGGAGAACTCGTCGACGAACCCATCAACCGCACGCGCTACAGCCCGGTGGCCTGGCTCCCCGACGGGTCGGCCTTCTACTACGTGCGCCGCCTGCCCGTCAGCGAGGTCCCCGAGGGCGAGGACTCCTACCACCGCCGGGTCTACCTGCACCGCCTGGGCGCCCCCGCCGACCAAGACGCCCTGGTCTTCGGTGGCGGCCGGGACAAGACCGCGTTCTACGGGGTCTCGGTCAGCCACGACGGGCGCTGGCTCGTCCTCACTTCCGCGAAGGGCACCTCCTCCGCCACCGACGCGTGGGTCGCGGACCTGGCAGAGGGGCCGTTGGAGAGTCCCCGCCTGGTCACCGTCCAGGAGGGTGTGGACGCCGACCTGCGCCCCCACCTGGGCCGGGACGGCCGCCTGTACCTCCTCACGGACCGGGAGGCACCCCGCGGGCGCCTGTGCGTGGCCGATCCCGCCGCCCCCGGGTACGAGAACTGGACCACCCTGGTTCCCGAGGACCCCGACGCGGTCCTGGAGGGGCACGCCCTCCTCGACGGTGCCGGGCTCGACGCACCCGAACTGCTCGTGGCCTGGAGCCGCCACGCGATCAGCGAGATCGGCAGACACTCCCCCAGCACCGGCGAGCGCCTGGGCACCCTGCCGATGCCCGGCCTGGGCAGTCTGACCGGCCTGACCTACCGTCTCGAGGGCGGGCACGAAGCGTGGTTCGGTTACACCGACAACACCCACCCCTCGTCCGTGTACCACTACGACGCGCGCACCGGTGAGGTGGCGCTGTGGGCAAGGCCACCGGGCGAGATCGACCTGCCCGAGGTGCGGACCGAACAGATCCCCTTCACGTCGAAGGACGGCACCACCGTGCGCATGCTGGTGGTCTCCCCCGCGGAACCGGCCGACGGCCCGCGCCCGACCATCCTCAACGGGTACGGCGGCTTCCAGATCCCGCTCACCCCGGGCTACTCCGCCACGGTCCTGGCGTGGGTGAGTGCCGGCGGCGTCTTCGCCGTCGCGAACCTGCGCGGCGGCCTCGAGGAGGGTGAGGAGTGGCACCGGGGCGGAATGCTCGGCAATAAGCAGAACGTGTTCGACGACTGCGCCGCTGCCGGCGATCACCTGGTCGCCACCGGGGTCACGAGCCCGGACCGGCTCGCCGTCCTGGGCGGCAGCAACGGCGGACTGCTGGTGGGCGCCATGGTCACGCAGCGGCCCGACCTGTTCGCCGCGGCGGTGTGTTCCGCGCCCCTGCTCGACATGGTGCGCTACGAACGCTTCGGCCTCGGCCAGCTGTGGAGCGGAGAGTACGGCACCGCCGAGGAGCCCGAGCAGCTGGGCTGGTTGCTGGGGTACTCGCCGTACCACAACGTGCGCGAGGGCACCCGTTACCCGGCGACCCTGTTCACGGTGTTCGACAACGACACCCGGGTCGACCCGCTGCACGCCCGCAAGATGTGCGCCGAGATGCAGCGGTCCACCTCCGCTCCGATCGACGGGCGCCCGATCCTCTTCCGCCGCGAGGCCGAGGTCGGGCACAGCTCCAGGTCGGTGAGCCGGACGGTGGCCCTGTCCGCCGAACAGCTCGCCTTCTTCGCGCACCACCTGGGGTTGCCGGTCCCCTGACCCGCGCTCCGTTCCAGCTGGGCAGAGCCTGGCGGGAGAGCAAGGACACAGGCCTCCGACATCCCGGACAGCGGTTCTGTGGAAGGCCCTTTGAGACAATCGGGTAGGGCGCGATCGGTGATCGCGCCCTACCCGAGGCGTGGTTCGAGTGCCCGTTGCGCGTACGAGTTCCGTGCACGACACAGAGAGCGCGACCACGGCACCCCTCCCGGGGCACCCCGGGAGTACCGCAGGAGAGGATCCAGGACGTGACACAGATCGAGGCCGAGAGCGCCACGACCACCGGGCCGCAGCGCTACGTGCACCTCGCGCAGGTGCGCTACGCCGACCTTGACCCGCAGCAGCACGTCAACAACGTCCGGATGCTCACCTACTTGGAGGACGCCCGCGTCGGCTTCCTGCACTTCGGTATCGGAGAGATCGGCGCCGAGGGCTTCGGAGCGACGGTCGTGGCACGTCAGGAGGCCGACTACGTCGCCCCGCTGCTACCCCGCACCGAGCCGGTACGCGTGGAGCTGTGGGTGACCGAGGTCCGCAACGCGAGCTTCAGCATGTCCTACGAGATCCTCGACGACGACCGCGTCTACCTGCGGGCCAAGACCGTGCTGGTCGGATTCGACGTCGAGACGCAGAGCGCCCGGCGCCTCAACGACGCCGAGCGCACACTCCTGGCCCAGTACTCCTAACCTCCTCCGGGGTCACCGCTTCAGGGAGATGGTGATGGGCTCGCCGTCGTCATCGTCGCCGCCCCGCCCGGTGTCGCGGGTGACCTTGCCGTCACCGCCCACGCGCACCGACGTCGGGTTGACCACGGCCGGAGGCGTGGCCTCCTCCGGCACGTTCACCATGCTGTGCGCGGCCATCACCATGTACTCCCAGAGTTGGCGGTCGAGGGCCTCGTCCAGCTCCAGGGAGTCGACCGCGGCTCGCATGTGCTCGAGCCACAGGTCGCGCTCGGCGGCACCGATCCGGAACGGGACGTGCCGCATCCGCAGGCGCGGGTGGCCGCGCTGCTCGTTGTAGGTGCGCGGGCCGCCCCAGTACTGGATGAGGAACAGGCGCAGCCGCTCCTCGGCGGGACCCAGGTCGTCTTCGGGGTACATCGGCCGTAGCACGGGGTCGTCGGCCACGCCCTCGTAGAACCGGCGAACCAGCCGGGTGAAGGTCTCCTCACCGCCCACGGCCTCGTAGAACGTCATTCGCACGGGCTCTTCGCCCGCGCCCTGGTGGTCATCACGCGCGGAAGTCATCGCGTCCAGGGTATGCGACGGCCCCAGGTCCGTCAGGCCGGGCGGGTACCCGGGAATAACCGGCAAAGGTCCCGAGGCCGGCCGTCAGCCCAAGGGTTCCAGCAGGTCGGCCAGCAGTCGTGCACGGGCGCCTCCTGCGGCGTCGAGCTCCTCGTCCGGTCCCCAGGTACAGCCGATACTCAGTGCGACGACCCGGCCCGTTGCCAAGAACATGTGAGCTGCCGTGACTACCTCGTCGAGGGCTGGTCCGCCGGGCGTAGGGAAGAGCACACCGGGCACCTCAGAGGGGTCGGCGACGTCCAGGTCCAGGTGGAGGAGAAGGGGACCGTCCGGGATCACGGAGGGTTCGACATCGACGACGTCAGCCTGCCGTACGTCGGACCCGCGCAGGTACTCGACCTCGGGCGGATCGAGGTCGCGGCCGTCGACGAGGAGCAGCCGCTCCTCGGGGATGTCCTTCAGCCCGAGCCGGTCGGTGGCCGGGGCCGGCCGGTAACCCGCGAGTACGCGTAGCGGGATCCCGCCCTCGTACCCCGACGCGCTGGTCTCCATGGTCTGGACGTCCCCGTGCGCGTCGAACCACACGACAGCGGGGTCCACGGCCGCGCGCTGAACCCCCGCGGTGGTGCCGAGGGCCACCATGCAGTCTCCGGACATCACGATCGGGACCCGTCCGGCGCGGATGTCGTCGGCGACCCGGTCGGCGACCTTAGTGTGCAGCGCCGCCATGCGGGTCCAGCGGTCGGCGTCCGGCAGGTCCTCCACCAGCGTCTCCGTGGGCATCGGGACGCGGAAGCCGGGCAGGTATTCGTCCAGGTGGTAAGGCACGCACAGCATCGTCATGCGGCGACACTAGCGACGTGCGAACCCCGACGTACAGCGGGTTTCCGGGCCCGGAGCCCGATCCGAGACGGCCGGGTCGGGAGGGCCGGGTCGGGAGGGCCGGGTCGGGAGGGCCGGGTCGGGAACGCGCAAGGCCCCGCCGACCGGACGGATCCGACTGGCGGGGCCTGATGACGCTGTATCCCCTGCGACTAGTCGCGGGTGAGCTTGCGGTGGGTGACCGCGTGCGGGCGCGCGGCCTCCGGGCCGAGGCGCTCGACCTTGTTCTTCTCGTAGGACTCGAAGTTGCCCTCGAACCAGTACCAGGAGGATCCGCCCTCCCACGCGAGGATGTGGGTGGCGACGCGGTCCAGGAACCAGCGGTCGTGGGAGGTGATCACGGCGCAGCCCGGGAAGTCCAGGATGGCGTTCTCCAGCGAACCGAGGGTCTCGACGTCCAGGTCGTTGGTGGGCTCGTCCAGGAGCAGCAGGTTACCGCCCTGCTTGAGGGTGAGCGCCAGGTTGACGCGGTTGCGCTCACCACCGGAGAGCACACCGGCAGGCTTCTGCTGGTCCGAGCCCTTGAAACCGAAGGCGGCGACATAGGCGCGGCTGGGGATCTCGACCTTGCCCACCGTGATGAAGGACTCGCCGTCGGAGATGGTCTCCCAGACGTTCTTCGTGTCGTCGATCCGGCCACGGTACTGGTCGACGTAGGAGGTCGACACGGTGTTACCGATGTTGATCTTGCCCTCGTCGGGGGACTCCTCACCGACGATCATCTGGAACAGGGTCGTCTTACCGACACCGTTCGGACCGATGATGCCGACGATGCCGTTGGGCGGCAGCGAGAAGCTGAGGTCCTCGATGAGCACGCGGTCGCCGAAGCCCTTGGTGAGGTTCTTGACCTCGACCACGGTGTCGCCCAGACGAGGACCCGGCGGGATCTGGATCTCCTCGAAGTCCAGCTTGCGGGTCTTGTCGGCCTCTGCGGCCATCTCCTCGTACCGGGCCAGACGGGACTTGCTCTTGGTCTGGCGGGCCTTGGCGTTGGAGCGGACCCACTCCAGCTCGTCCTTGAGGCGCTTGGCCTTCTTGACGTCCTTCTGCCCCTCGACCTTCAGGCGGGCCTGCTTGGTCTCGAGGTAGGTGGTGTAGTTGCCTTCGTAGGGGTAGAACTGGCCGCGGTCCAGCTCGAGGATCCACGTGGCGACATGGTCCAGGAAGTACCTGTCGTGAGTGATCGCGATGACGGTGCCCGCGTACTTGGCCAGGTGCTGCTCCAGCCAGTTCACGCTCTCGGCGTCCAGGTGGTTGGTGGGCTCGTCGAGGAGCAGGAGGTCGGGCGCTTCGAGCAGGAGCTTGCACAGCGCGACGCGGCGCTTCTCACCACCGGACAGCTGGCCGATGGAGGCGTCGCCGGGCGGGCAGCGCAGGGCGTCCATGGCCTGCGCCAGCTGGCTGTCGAGGTCCCAGGCGTTGCGGTGGTCGAGCTGCTCCTGAAGCTTGCCCATCTCCTCGAGGAGGTCGTCGGAGTAGTCGGTCGCCATCTTCTCGGCGACCTCGTTGAAGCGGTTCAGCATCGCCTTGGTCTCGGCGACACCGTCTTCGACGTTCTCCAGGACCGTCTTGCTCTCGTCGAGCTGAGGTTCCTGAGCGAGCAGACCCACGGTGAAACCGGGCATGAGCCGCGCCTCACCGTTGGACGGCTGCTCGATGCCGGCCATGATCTTCAGCAGCGTCGACTTTCCCGAACCGTTCGGGCCCACGACACCGATCTTGGCTCCGGGCAGGAACGACCCCGAAACGTTGTCAAGGACGACCTTGTCGCCGTGCGCCTTGCGCACGTTTTGCATGGTGTAGATGTACTCCGGCATGCCTCCAGCCTAGGGCGTCCCGGCCGGTGCCACAGCCACGGGTTTTGAGGGGTTGTAACCGCCTCACAGGTCCGCGTGTAATGCGGCATGCGGTGACCTCGAATGACAAGGCACCCACCAATGGCCCTGGGTGAGGGGGGCTAGCGCTAGCCTGAAGGGCGGCCCTTATCAGGAGGCACTGGTCAGGGGGTACTGGTCAGGAAGCACTGGCCAGGGGGCGGCGCTGGTCAAGGGGAGGAAGGGCTGCCTCAACTGAGGCTGCCATTCACGCTGGGGTGTCCTCCTTTCCCGCCGCGTGATTGTGGCCGTCTCCGCTACGCGCCTCAAGGTCGTCGCGGTGGGGGCTCCGCCCGCAGGGGCGCTCCACCTTGACCCGCTTCGCTGCGACGGCGGGTTGGCGGCTATCGGGAAAGGGGGACGGGTGGTTGAGGTCCATGCGGCCCCGGCCTTCGGCCGGGTAACCCCGGTCGGCCTGGCGGCCGGTGCCTGCCCCTGCGCCGGAGCGTTGACGGGTGGGGTGTCGCGGCTGGTCATGGTGTGTGGCGGACCTCGGCCGGTGTGGGGGGTGGTGTCTGGGGGCGGCCGGTGCCGGGGGTGTGGGTGAGCCCCCCTGTTGGAGGCAAAAACAGGGGTGAGAGTGACTCCAGGACCAGGGCTCACACCCACCCCCGGGTGTGGGCGCTCGGGACCGGTACCGGCAGGGCGGGGCCAGGGGCCGGGTCGGGGCCTGGCCATGCGGGGATAGCGGCCCGGCGCAAGCGGGTGGGGGTTTGTTGGGGGTGGACGGTTACGGGTGCGGGGTTGGGGCTGGGTCCCCATCCGCATCCGAACCCCCACCCCCATCCCGGTTACCGGTACGGCCTCGGTTGCGGCCCGACCACATCCGGTGGGCGGTGCGCACCGCCCACCGGTGCTTGATCTGGTTATGGGTCGCACACAGGGGTTGGATGTTAGCGGCGCTGGTGGTGCCGCCCTGCCAGAACTCCACGATGTGATCAGCCTGGGTCCAGGGCAGGGGCACGTCGCACCCGTACTGCCAGGCGCAGGACGTGTGGCCGTGGAAGGCGGCCGCCCGGATCTTGGGCGGAGCCAACCGGCAGGACCGGCCCACGTCCAACACCTGCCCGCTCTTCTGCTCCACCACCAGGCGGCGGATCCAGCTCTCACCCAGGAGTTCACGCACCACGGAGATCGGCAC